>RYWC01000153.1 GCA_003979335.1 Clostridia bacterium | reverse complement strand
AAGGTCGACGAACGCCGTAAGCTATCGCATAAACGCCGAAATTATAATTTAATTTGAATTTGAAATACAAAAGCGCCATTACCGCCGCAAGAACGAACAAAAAGGACATTTCGAAAAGCTGGGTAGGAATTACGTTCACGCCGTTCATAGACATCTGCAACGTGCTGTTCCAACCGCTTGCGCAGGGCAACCCCCATTCAGCCAAATCGCCGTAACAACAACCTGCCCAGAAACAGCCGAATCTGCCGAAAGCGTGCGCAATCGCTATACCTATGGGAATGAAAGGCAATGCGTCCGAAAGTCCTGCGTTCATACTTTTACTAGAAAGCCACTTTATTTTTACGCGCGGGCCGACAACATAGACGTAAAGGTTCCAAACGCCGAGAAAGCTGACGACGCCGCCCACAAGTCCGCCGATAAAAGTCATTCCGCCGAGGTGAAAACCGCCAGACGGGTTTGCTATATAATTATAAAGCGATTGAATCAGCATTGCGGCAAATAAGCCGAAGCCCGTACCGAAAAGTCCGATAATAAGGACGGCGTCCGTCGACCTTTCATTGAACTTTTTGTACCACATCGTAAAAAATAAAAAACCGAAACACGCTATTATGCCTACCGCCATACAGATTCCGTAAGCATACACGCCGTTTCCGAAAATTTTAAATAAAGGTTCGGGATGCATTTTGATTTTTCCTTTATGTTTAATAAAAGCATTTTAGCACTTATCTTCACCGTTTGTCAATCAGTTACCGCCCGAGTTACCTATAAGGTAAAATTTAGTTATACGGTTAAAATAAAAAACCTCTGCGTTGCGGCGCAGAGGAATCAAATTATCAATCGTTGTTCTGAAATGCGTGAGGCACGGAATACAGGTCGAATTCTTCGTCGATATCGAAATCCGCTTCATCATCGAATGCCGCAAGTTTTGAAATAGAAACTTCGTAAGCGGTCATTGTTACAAAACTTTCGTCAGGCTGTTTTTTCTGGTATTCCCTGCTTTGGATTCTGCCTGAAAGGGCAACCCTGTCGCCAACGGCGAGATTGCGCACAAACCGCGCGTTTCTGCCCCAAGCAATCGCAGGGATATAATCCGACTTGTTATAGCTACGGTTTACAGCAATTAAAAGGTCGGCTATTTCACGGTTGAAAGGCGTTGTGCGGTAAACGGGCGGTTTGCATATATAGCCGGAAAGAACTATTGAGTTGGGATTTTTTCCGGGCTGGGTCTCCAAAAGCTCTCTTATAAAAATTGTCAGCATAAGACGGGATTTACCGTCTTCGAGCTTATTGTATGAACGGAACTGACCGAGCGCGCAGATAAAACTGCCTATCCGCATATCGTCTGTCATAATCCTTTCAGACACCGTTACAGGCAGAATATCCGCCTGACCCGAAAGCCGCATAACCTTAACGAAAAATTCATAAAAGCCCTCGCCGTACACCTCGTGTGAAAAGACGGCTTCCGAAATTATTTCGCCGTAAACGTAAACTTTATTGTTTTTTTCCGTGTTGTAATTCATATATTGCCTCCATAAATTGTTTTTCCAAATAGTCAAATTTTGCAATAGACCCAATAGTATGCTTGAATTAACGCACTTTTCAGCTTGCTTGCTTTTGCATACCAGTACCGTCTATGACGTAGTTTTCCCTATATATAAGCTCACCTACGGGAACAAAGGAATACCCCCTGTTTTTCAGCGTTTCAAGAATAATCGGCACCGCCTCGGCTGTATGAAGCCCATTGTTGTGCATCAAAATTATCGAACCGTTTTTTACCCCGTTGATGACGCGCATGGCAATATCCGAAGCGGATAGGTCTTTCCAGTCCAAACTATCCACATCCCACTGAATTGTGTAGTAGCCCATTTCGGAAGCCGTCTTTATCAGCTCATCGTCATAGTCGCCGTAAGGCGGACGGAACAGCTCAACTTTCTTGCCTGTAACTTTTTCAATGGCTTCAGACGAAGACGTAAGCTCCATTTTTATACCTTCGGCATTTAGCTTGCTCATATAAGAATGCGTCGACGAATGGGTGCCGATTTCACAGCCGCTTTCGTCTATCTTTTTTACGAAATCTTCATACTTTTCCGTCCAGAACTCAACCATAAAAAAGGTTGCGCGCACCTCGGAAGCTTTTAAAGCTTTTAATATCTGGTCAGTGTATTCTGTCCCCCAAGCACAGTCAAAAGTTATAGCTGCGACTTTCTCTTCCTTTTCTACGCAGTAAATTGGCACAAGACGGGGCGTGTTTCCGTAAAAAACCGCGTAAGCCCCTGTAAAATACACAGAAAGACTTAAAACCGCCGCCGAAACAACTGCCGCAAAAGCTAAAACCAAAGTTTTAAATTTAATTGTTTTAATCAACTTACTCTCCAATTTTATCAGACTCAAAATAAACAAAACGGTCTGTTTTTGCA
>RYWC01000152.1 GCA_003979335.1 Clostridia bacterium | reverse complement strand
AGATGTGTATAAGAGACAGATAATCATTTCCTCCGTATATCCGCTCTTTTTTCGCACAGCTATATATTTTTATATAAAGATGTCCCGAAAACATTTCGGGACAGGACTTTACGGGATAAACCCTTATTACAGTAACCTAAATAACCGTTCGGTATGGCACTTTTAGGTTGCTTTAATTATAACATGTTTGTTAAATTTTGTCAATACCCTTTTTGATATTTATTTGTTTTTTGCGCTTTTGCTCGTTTTTTACAGTATTAGGCATCGCTTTCAAGGTTAAAATAAGCGGCGAAAGCGGGTTTTAATCTTATTTTAATTTCCGTAACTAAATTCTAATTTGCAACGCATTTATTTTGCGGCTTTCGACACAAGTTTCACACTTTAAAGCTGTATAATTGCAATATAAATACTTTGACGGGAGGACACGACACTTTGAACGACAGACGCGACGAAGAAATAAAGGTTGTTGCGGCGAGCGCGCCCAAGCGCGACAAACGCCTTATAGTTTTAATAGTGTGCCTTTGCGTGGCGGTTGCGCTCGCAATCGGCGCCGTCGGCGGCTTTCTAGGGCACGCCATAGGCAAAAGCAACGTTACGGTTATTCATTCGCAAGACGGCAACGTGTCGCAACTCTCGCAAATAAACGAGCGTTCGATTGTCGACGTTGTGGACGAAGTGGCGGATTCGGTTGTGGAAATAGAGTGCACCGTGCTTGTGCAAAGCGGTGGCGGTTGGTTCCAACGCCCCACCACATACAGCGCGACGAGCGCGGGAAGCGGCGTTATAATATCCGCCGACGGCACAATAGTAACTAATCACCACGTTATAGAGGGCGCGACGCAAATAAAAGTGCGGCTTAGAAACGGCGAAGAACACACCGCCTCGCTCGTCGGCTCCGACCAAAGCCACGACATAGCCGTGCTCAAAATTTCAGCCGAAAATCTTACTTACGCCACGTTCGGCACCTACGAACTAAAAGTAGGGCAAACGGTTGTTGTTATAGGCAATCCGCTCGGAAAACTCGGCGGCTCGGTAACCGACGGCATAATCAGCGCGCTCGACCGCGACATTTCTATCGACGGCGTAACCATGCGGCTGTTGCAAACGAACGCTTCGATTAACTCCGGCAATTCGGGCGGCGGCATGTTCGACCTCGACGGCAGACTTATAGGCATAGTAAACGCAAAATCCACAGGAACGGACGTCGAGGGTCTCGGATTCGCCATTCCCGCCGACGTGGCGCTTTCGGTGGTTACCGAAATTCTCTCGGCTTAAAAATTCTTTCCTTCCGCTTCCCCTTGTCTAACGGGAAGCAGGATTTCTATACCATATAATAATATAGGCACCTTCCGCTCGTTTTGGGAAGATGCCTATATTATAATTGATTTATTGCAGAATTGCAAGCATTTTACGTTCTGGTTGCTTCTGGGACTGATAGGATTCTATCGGTTGGAGAAATAGATGACAAGAAATATCGGACGTTATAGCGCGGTTTATGCTTTTTGATTGCGCTTGTCGTGTTTTTCCCACGCAAGCTCATCCTGTCTAAAATCATCTCCCATAATCTTCCGCAGGCTACCTTTCATAAATACTTTAATGCCGTGCTGATCAGCAAGCCTTACGATGTCGTCAACCCACGCTTTCTGCGGAATAACCTTGCCTTTTCTGTTCCCCGTTTCTGCACCTATTATGACAGTTGCTGTTGTGCATATCGCTTCCGTCATATCAATCGGCTCCAAAATAGGCTCTATGCTCAAAAAGTCCGTAATGTCGCCGTTCTTAAAGAGAACATCTGCCTGCGCTTGTGTGGTAATGCTTTTCCCGATGTACAACGGCGCCGCCTCCCCGTATTTTAACGCGTACTTCCACAGCCTATCCATAAGCGGCCTTATGCCGGTCTTCGTGAGCGCCAAATACCAATGCTGCTGATTTTTGTACATCGCTTCTACAACCGCATCAAGCCATTCATCGCTCCACGTTCCAATGTCGCTCATACTGTCGATAAAAACGCTCTTCGGCGTTTTGCTTTCAAATTCTTTCAACCTTTCAGGAAAGAACTCCGGGCATTTCCAATTCTTTACGATATGGAAACGTGTATTGATACGTTCGCCGTAACAGTATTTGCAACCGTTCTTACACCCTACAACAGGGTTGACCGTGCAATCGCACCAGTCGATTTTTGTCTTTTTCATTACACCCTCCTTTTTTCCCGAAACGTGTCGAGATTGATAGATTTTACCTCGATGTCAAATTTTATATCAGCTTCAATTCCTATTTCTGCAAGCTGTGTATTCAGCAAATCAATAATCGGTTTTGTCATACTTTCAAGCAATGCTTTAATCCCGATCATTTCCATCATATCTT
>RYWC01000151.1 GCA_003979335.1 Clostridia bacterium | reverse complement strand
CCTTTGTGTCTGTCAAAGAGTGTGCGAAAGGAACACGGCAACACACGCGCGCAAAATTGTAGGGAACCGCGAATTTGCGCGCGTGTGGGGACGCGTTCCGTTTGTACAGCGCAAAGGCAGGGAAAAGGTTTCCGCGCGCTTGCGCGCATAATCTGCGCCGCATTATTCGGCGGTCGTCAAATACGCGACCACGGCAAAAAAAGCGACGTTCAGAACGTCCGCGCCGCTCTGATGAGCGGCAAGTTCCGGTGCGTGTGCGACAAGTGCGGCGCAGTTAGGGACGTAGAAAAAGACTACGACAAGATATATAACGGCGCGCAGGCGGTGCGCTCGCTCGGTTGGAGCTTCGGCAAAGATAAAAGTGTTAAATGCTCGAAGTGTCGGCAAACCGCTTGGGGCGATATGTATCGAGAGAAATACAAACTTTACAGGTAGTACCGCGCTTTACTACTTATATGCATACAAGTAGTGCGACGTCTTACTACTTCTATGTACAAGTAGTATTTCGATTTACTACTTTAAAGGGGGTAAACAAATGATAGCAAAAAAATATGTCTGCGACGATTGCGGCGCGTCAGAAGAATTTACAAGTTATGTAAAAGCCCGTGCGGCGCATTGGGCGGTATCAAAAGACTATGAAAAATGCTATTGCCCGGCGTGTGCTCCTGAACACCGTAAGGGCGGCGCGAACGGCAAGCGAACGCCGCGCCGGCATAAGCTCCACACAGGCTTTGAACAGATTCAATTTAATATTTAACCGGGAGCCGTAAGGCTACCGATTAAAATAACGCTGTGCGACACGTTAAAGCGCGGCGGCAATTTAATAGCGCGATTTTGCGCCGTCGGTGGCAAGTTTCCTGCCGTCCGACGTTAAATTAAAACGGCATAAGCGGCAAGCTCCGCCGCAAAGAAGTAAAACAAATTAGGGGCAAGCATATTGTTACAGGCTTCGTGGGCTTGTATAAGGTCGTTGCTGGCGACCGTAAAAATAATTAAGTGTAGGGACAAAGTCGGGAGCGAAAGCTCGGAGTGGCTCGTCGAATGCGGCATAAAGGACGACAAAGCTATGCTGTACCGTGTTACGTTGTTAGATTGCGCAATCATAAACACGGGAAGCACAAGACGATAAGCGAGGCAAAAAGCGGCTACCTGAAAAGGAATAAAGCGACAAGCACGCAAGGTACTACTCCATTCGAGTTACGAATTTTTAAAATCGTAAGAATTTTGCAAGGGGGTAGTTTACTCTTTTTCAATAAATTTGCAAGGGGCTAATGCACCCTTTTTTACAAGAATAATCGTAAATCGAATGGAGTGGCTCTCGCTCGGCTTTGCGGACTGAAAGAAATAAGGACGTCGGCAAACCGCTTGCTGGGGTTTCCGCGTTCTCCCTATGATGCGAATCCCAGCAGGTAGGGGGAAAAGGGGCGAACGGGGAAAAACGGGGTAGGGCTGCAAGCCCTTCGAGTTTGTCCCCGTATTCTTTCGTAAGTAAAAACACCACGCACAGGCGCGGCGGTTTTGTTGACTAAAAGCGTAAAATATGGTAATATATGCACGGTGGCGCAAGTCACCCACAGCAAGAAATACCTTTTAGGCGGTTAGCTCTCTAAGGGGGAAATGTGTTGAACATTTCTTTTTAGGGGGTGAGATTGTATGGAATTTGACTTCCTGCGCCTGCTCTGCCGTTTGGTGGAACTCGGCGCGGTATACTCTTTCAGAGTAACGCAAGATAAGATTTACATAACAATAAAAAAATAGCCGCCCGATTAGAACCCGTGAGCGACTATTTGTTGTAATATCGGGCTAACCGTTTATTTGGTCACCCTTGCTGTGTTTTTATTTTACCACCGTTTTTCATACGTTGTCAACGTTCTGAACGCATAAATTAACCCCGAAAGTCTTGGGGACTGTCGGGGACTATATATAAAAAACTATGCAAAATCGGCTAAAATCTATATAAAAACGGACTTCTTCGGGTTTGGTTTCGCCTCTGACTCCGTCATTCGGGTGTTCGAATCACTTCGCCCCAGCCACTTTAAACCTAAATTAAGCACATAAAAAGTGTTTGGTTTAGGTTTTTTAATATTCTAAAGTTGTTTTATTCCGCAAATATAACTCTAATACTTTCAATTTTGATAATGTCAAACGATAATGAAATTGGCATTGCAACAACAAACGACAAAAAATACAGAACAATTGATAAGCCTAACGAAATGGTGCCTACGGCAATGGATTCATAAATCGGTTTTCTGAATCGCAAACATAAAAAAACGGTACCGAATATAAAAAAGCCCATTGGTACCAGTATTCTTATATATAAAGTAACAAAATACAAAACAGCTGAAAGCGCTGTGAATAGCGGAATATCGAACAAGTCCCAAGCTTTCAACTTTATACGCAACAATCTGGTATAGGCGTATAACATACATATAAATATTGAGGTGTATTTAATCAAACATA
>RYWC01000150.1 GCA_003979335.1 Clostridia bacterium | reverse complement strand
ACATTGCAAAGCCTTTCCATATAGGTCATCTTTCAACTACTGTAATAGGCAGTTCGCTGTATAAAATTTACAGCTTTTTGGGCTACAATGTTGTTGGTATAAACCATTTGGGCGACTACGGCACGCAATTCGGCAAGCTTATCTGCGCATATAAAAAATGGGGCGACAGGCAGAAAGTCGAAAAAGGCGGAATACACGCCATAAATGATTTGTACGTCAGGTTTAACGAAGAAGCCGACGAGGAGATGCAGGCGGAAGCAAGGGAGTATTTCCGTCTTATAGAATGCGGAGACAGGGAAGCCAACGAGACTTTCGAATGGTTTAAAAAACTTACTTTGGACTATGTGCAAAGTATTTATGAGAAACTCGGCGTCAGGTTTGACAGCTATGCCGGCGAAAGGTTTTATACCGACAAAATGCAACCTGTAATAGATGAACTGAAAGCAAAAAATCTGCTCAAAGAGAGCGAGGGCGCGCAGATTGTCGATTTGGAAGCTTACGGAATGCCCCCCTGCCTGATACTGCGTTCGGACGGCGCGTCGTTATACGCTACGCGCGATTTGGCTGCGGCATTTTACCGCAAAAACACTTACGACTTTGATAAATGCCTTTACGTCGTCGCCTATCAGCAAAATTTGCATTTTAAGCAGATTTTCAAGGTGCTTGAACTTATGGGCAAAGAATGGGCTAAAGATATGGTGCACGTCGCGTACGGTATGGTTTCTTTGGAGGACGGCGCTATGTCCACAAGAAAGGGTAAGGTGGTCTGGCTTGAAGACGTAATAAACAGGTGCGTCGATAAGGCTTATACGATAATCGACGAGAAGAACCCTAACCTTGAAAATAAAAATGAAATCGCACAGACGGTTGGGCTCGGCGCGGTGATGTTCGGCGCTTTGTATAACAGTAAAATAAAAGATATTGTTTTTTCATACGACAAGGTTCTCAGCTTCGACGGCGAAACAAGCGTATATGTACAGTACACCTGCGCAAGGGCAAAGTCGGTTTTGGATAAGTGCGGCGACTATCGCAGCAATGCCGCGGCAGGGGACAATGAAGTCTATGCCCCCAATTCTGCGGAATACGAGGTTATAAAAACTCTCGGCGTATTCGGGGAAGCAGTCAAAGACGCTGCCGCAAAATACGAACCTTCTATAATTGCGCGCTATGCGGTAGAGCTTGCGCAGAAGTACAATAAATTTTATATTGAATGCAAAATACTCGCCGCTGAGGGCAAAGCCAAAGATTTCCGCATAAACTTATCGCAAGCAACTTTAAACACGCTTGAAAACGCGTTGGGACTGCTTGGAATAGGCGTGCCGGAAAAGATGTAAAATTAAAATTTAACATTTGTGAAAAAACATTGAAAAATTGCTGAAAATATTAGAATAGGGTTGAATTTCGGTTATGACCGTGTTATAATTCAAACAGTAAAAAAAGGAGAAATATTTAATTATGAAAAAATGTGTTGTTTGCGGTGAAATCGTAGAAGACGGCGTAGAGGTATGCCCCGTATGCCATGCAAAAAAGTTTGAACCCGTATCTGCGGATGCTAAGTTTGTTTGCGAGCATGTTCTCGGCGACGGCAAGGTTGAAGACGAAGAGATAATGGAAGGTCTCCGCGCTCATTTTGCAGGCGAATGCACCGAAGTTGGTATGTACCTTGCAATGTCGAGAGTGGCTGACAGAGAGGGCTATCCCGAAATCGCCGAAGCTTATAAGCGTTATGCTTACGAAGAGGCTGAGCATGCAGCTAAATTTGCAGAACTTTTGGGCGAGATTGTTACCCCTTCGACAAAGAAAAACTTAGAGCTTCGCGCGGCTGCCGAAACGGGCGCTTGCGCAGGCAAGTTTGAAATTGCTAAACGCGCAAAGCAGTTAGGCTATGACGCAATTCACGATACCGTACACGAAATGGCAAAGGACGAGGCAAGACACGGCGCAGGCTTTGCAGGTCTTTTGAAGAGATATTTCGGCAAATAATTTTTTCCTGAAACTTAAAAAAAGCAGACGAACTATTCGTCTGCTTTTTTCATATAATGAAAATACAGGCAAGGGGGAAAACCTTTGCTTAGGACTTCAAGAAAAAGGAAAGATATACAAATGTGTAATAATTGTAATTGCGGTTGCAACGGACTTTTAAATTTGCTTTTCTGCAACAATAACAATTGCTGTAACAGGTGCCGTAATCACTGCTGTTGCGAAAGACACAACTGCGGATGCTGTCATAACCGCAACAACTGCGGCGGTTACGATGAATACTATGCCGCTCAGTATGGTTTAAGTGTTCATTACGGATGCGACAATTGTTGCGCGTGTCGTCAGCAAAGGTGCGGTTGCAACTCATGCGGCAACACCCGTAACGGTTGCGGCTGTCATCATTCCTGCGATAATTGTTGCAGGAACAACTGCGGTTGTAACTGAACCGGTTAAAATTTAAGGGTATCCCCAAAGGGATGCCCTTATTATTTTATTAAAAA
>RYWC01000149.1:412-2545 GCA_003979335.1 Clostridia bacterium | reverse complement strand
AGGTCATTTAGATGAAACACAAAAAACTGTTTACAGCGGTCACTGCGGTTGTTTCCGTTTTAATAGCGCTCTCAATATTTCTTATGCTTTGGTTCTGGGGCGACGCTTACAAAGGCGGACCGAACAGCGAAGGATTTGAAGATTTCAGGCGCGAGTTCGAAATACCCGGGCTAAGCGACGGCGCTTGTCCCCAGGGCATTACCACTTACGCGGCAAAATACACCGTAACGGGCAGCGACGGGAAAGAGATAAAAAAAGAACAGAATTACTTTTTTATCAGCTCTTATTTTAAAGACCAACCCTCGCGCATCTACGTTGTAGGACAGGACACGGGCGAAGTTGGTTACGTTACGCTTAAAAACGAGGACGGCAGCGACTATACCGGTCACTGCGGCGGAATAGCGACAAACGGCGTTACGCTTTGGGTCTCTTCGGACGACACCGTTTACGTCGCAAAGACAGGCTCCTCCACTTCTAACGACCTTTCTCTGACTACAAACACAAACGTTGCCGTTGAACTTATAAAAGCTGCTGAAAAAAACGGTGAAATCAAGTTTACCGCTTCGTTCAACGCAAACTGCAACGCATCGTTTTTATATTACTATCAGGGTTCGACGAGCGTAAACTCATCGGACAACAAACTTTACGTCGGCGAATTTTATCGCGGCGGCAACTATGAAACAAAGGAAAGCCATCGCCTCACCACCCCCAACGGCGACAAAAACACTGCTTTTGCATACGAATACAGCATAAGTTCAATAGGCAATTTCGGATTAAGCACACTCAATGACGCCTATGACGAAAAGGGCGAAAACGTTCCCAAGATAGATAAAATATTTTCCATTACCGGCGAAATACAGGGCTTTGCAAGGACGGGTAACGGGATAGTGCTTTCGCAGAGTTACGGGCTTAAAAATTCGGAAATTTTATACTATTCGTTCGAATGGAATTCTTCCGATTTAAAAAATAACAGCAGGGAACAGTTTATTAAAATTAAGAACGAAGACGGCGAAGAAGTAAACAAACTCGGCTTCGGTTACGAGGGCGTAAAATTCAAAAGCGGCGCGCCTTATTACGATAAAAGCACGGGGCTTTACGTTTATTATATAGACCGCGAATCTATGATAAACGATTACTCGATACCCTGTATGTCGGAGGGACTTTGCACTGTAAACGGCAGGGTCTACGTCCTGTTTGAATCGGGCGCAAACAAATACAAAGTTTTTGTAAGACAGGTGCTTAAAAACGTATACAGCATTGTTCCAAGAAAAAGCGATAAATTCTAAACAATAATTTAACCCCCGTCGGGAAGTCAGCCCGACGGGGGTTATGTTTTATTTATTTTATTTTATGAAAGCGAGGCATGCCTGATACAGCGCGTATACGTCAGCTTTCGAGATAAGCTCGTAGGGCGCGTGCATTGAAAGGACGGGAACGCCCACGTCCACCGTGTCTATGCCGAGGTTTGCAATGTATTTCGCAACCGTGCCGCCGCCGCCGATATCAACCGCGCCGAGTTCGCCTGTCTGCCAGAACACTCCGTTATCGTCAAAAATATCTCTAATCCATCCCATAAATTCTGCGGAGGCGTCGTTCGTCGAAGACTTGCCCCTTGCGCCCGTATATTTGGATACGGCAGCGCCGCAACTTATGAAAGTAGTATTGCGTTTTTCGAAAGCCGAAGCGTATGCAGGGTCGTATGCCGCCGTAACGTCTGCGGAAATACATTTCGAATTATATCTTACTTCAATGGGGTTTGCTTTAAAAGACGCGGCAATGGTTTCAATAACGTCCGAAATAACTTTGGACTGCATTCCCGTCGTTCCTTCGCTGCCGACCTCTTCTTTATCAGCAAATACCGCAACCACCGTATGGGGGGAATTATAATCGAATATCGCTTTCATTTCAGGGTAAGCGCAGACCTTGTCGTCGTGACCGTAAGCAGAAATCAACGCGCCGTCAAAACCAACGTCCCTCGCCTTGCCTGCAGGCACGAAACAGAGTTCGGAACACTGCAAATCGACTTCGGTCAAACCGTATTTTTTGTTGAGAAGTTTTAAAACAGCAGTCTTAACCGCCTCTTTATCCTCTTCTTCGTCTTCGCCCTCAACCGACGGAAGACCGCCTATAACC
>RYWC01000149.1:0-402 GCA_003979335.1 Clostridia bacterium | reverse complement strand
CCTATAACCGCGTTAAGACTTTCACCGTCGATAGCTTTGCCCAAAGGCTTGGTGCTCTGTTCTGCCGCAAGATGGGGCAACAGGTCGGTAATGTAAAAAATGGGGTCGTTTTCGTCCTCGCCTATACAGATTTCAACGCGCTTACCGCCCTTTAAAACAGCCACGCCGTGCATTGCAAGAGGGGTTGCCGTCCACTGATATTTTTTTATTCCGCCATAATAGTGCGTTTTAAGATAGCACAGACCGGAGTCCTCATACATAGGGTTGGGCTTCAAATCGAGACGGGGGGAATCGACGTGCGCAACCATTATTCTTACGCCGTCTTTTGCCACGTCTTCAGTACCTACGCTGATTAAAAACACGTTTTTGTATCTGTTGATAAAGTAGCGTTTATCGCCGGCT
>RYWC01000148.1 GCA_003979335.1 Clostridia bacterium | reverse complement strand
CCGTAAACGGCGCGTGTCTATTTTATTAAAATCGTCATAATTGTTTATTAAACTACAAATTTTTCAGGGCGGCAGATTATATAATAAGGCTATGCCTTTAAAGATAAACTTTAAAACGATATGTATTTATGCGTGTTTTGCCGCCGCTTTTGTATTTTCCGACTGCGCCGTAAAGGGCGTTCCTCTTGCGCTCGGTTTGCTGTTCGCGGCGCTGTTATGCGGAACGAACGTAATTATCACGCCCGTGCTTTTTGCTTTGGCTTCGGTGGTAAATTTAAACCTTATTATAAGTCTTATAGCAATCTTTCAGGGAGCGTTCTTCGGCGCGTTGACCTTTCTTTACCGTCGTTCGGGACGTAAAATCCGCTACGAAGCAATAGCATATCTTATAATCGCGCTTGCGCCGTATATTGCCTTTGCGCCTTGGCTCGGGGCAAAAGACTTTATAATAACAAACGGTTACGCGCTAAGGGGAATTTCGGCAGGCGTAGTAATTATATTCAGCTATTTCTGTTTGAAAAGCGTTTATGCCGTAATGTTCAGATTACAGCGCTGCCGCCTGCGCGAAGACGAACTTGTCTGCCTTGCGGTAGTTTACGCCGTATGCGGCGCAGGGCTTTTCTCGCTCTGCGGCGAAGCGTTTTATATCTGCTTTTCGTCTGCAATTATAGTTTTTTCGGTAAGGGTCGCGCGTTCCCCCTCGGCATTGATAGCGGCGCTTTGCGCGGCTTTGCCCTCGGCTTTGGTCAACCTTTCGTTTTTACCGCTTACGGTTTACATCATAATCAGTTGCGGCGCGCTTGTTTTCAGCGGAGCCGGCAGGTTTGCCTCCGGCGCGGTTACAGGCGCGGCAACGGCATATTATATGTACGTTGCCGGCTGTTTCAACTGCCCCGTTCCTCTCATCGTTACATACTCTCTTCTTCTGTTTACGGCGTGTTTTCTTCCCTCTCTTCCCAAGTCCGAAAAACTTGCGGAATTGAAAAGCAGGCTTTTAGTCAAAGACGTTCTGCCCGAAACCGCGGTAATAAGAAGTCGAAGACGCACAGGTGAAAAACTTTACAGAATTTCAGAAGTCTTCCGCGAAATAGAATGCGCGTTTATTGCGCTTGACGAAAACATAAACGACAACGCGGCAAGGGCGCGGATGGGCGTTGAACTCAAAGAAAAATGCTGTAAAAGTTGCGACCGCGCCGCAAAGTGCGAAAAAAGCAGCGTTTATACGGGATTTAAACGGTTGATAGACGCAGGCTGTATCAAAGGCAGGGTAAACCTTATAGACCTGCCGTCCGAAATGACAGTAAACTGCTCGCGCCCTGCGGACGTTCTGAACCAGCTGAATATAATCTTAACAGATTACCGCAGATATATGACTGAAACGGAAAACGCGCGTTCGGGGCGCAAAATGCTTGCAGAGCAGGCGCGCGGAGTTGCCGAAGTTATGAAAAGCTGCGCGGTTGATTTAAGCAAAACGCAGAGTTTTTCCGGCGCGGCGGAAAGCGTGAAAAAAGCGCTTTCTTCACGCGGCATTTCCTGTCCGGAAGTTTATATCGACGCGGACGGAGCCAACGAACTATGCGCAGTGATTTTAGGAAGAACGGATTTAAAAGTTATGACCGAAACCATAACTTCAACCTTAAAGCGCAAATATGTTTTAAAGGATAAAATCAATTACGACGGAGAAAAAAGCTGCCTTATTTTCTCCGCGCCGCCCAGACTCGACGCCGCGTTCGGCGTAGCGTATGCGATAAAAAACGGCGAAAAAGTTTCAGGGGACACACACTCGGTAATACGCATAAACGACCACTCGTTTTTAATGGCTTTGTCCGACGGTATGGGCAGCGGAGAATATGCAAGAAAAGTTTCCGAATCCGCCATTTCGCTTATCGAAGCTTTTTACCGCGCGGAAATGCCAGAAGACAACGTTTTGAACACAATTAACAAACTTTTGTCTTTTAACAGGGACGAACGTTTCACCTGTATTGACATTGCCGCCGTCAATCTTGACACGGGACGCGCTGACTTTGTTAAAATAGGCTCGCCTGCAGGCATAATTTTAAGAGAGGGCGAAATAAAAATACTTGAAAGCAATTCTCTGCCTTTGGGCATACTTGACAATCTGCGTCCCACCGTAAGCACGGATATGCTTAAAGCAGGCGACCTGGTGGTGTTTATGAGCGACGGGATAACTTCCGCTTTTCCCTCCGCCACCGACCTATACGAATTTTTGCAAGAACTTAAACCGCTGAACCCCCAGAATTTAGCAGATAAGATTCTTGCAGGCGCGTTGGATAAGACGGGGCACTCCGTCACCGACGATATGACTGTGCTTTGTACAAGAATTTTCGATAACGGCTGAAATATTTATAAAAATTCTTTCGTATCGTCAAAAAATCGTTTCTACGATAAATAATCTCTGCGCCGCTTAACATAAGTTCCGATAGACAATTAAATAAACACAAATAAAAAAATCAGACGCGATATTCAATCGCGTCTTTTTCAGTGTATGAACTTGATTACTCGTAGCATAGTGAGATATGTAAATA
>RYWC01000147.1 GCA_003979335.1 Clostridia bacterium | reverse complement strand
GAAAAGGTCAGAAGTCTGGACGTAAACGGTAAGCTTAATTTCCTTATGCTTCTTCCTGAGGGCGGCGTTTCGACTTCCGAATGTTATTCTTTGTACGACGGAATGCCTGTAAAAAACTTAGGCGCGGACGAAGCGGAAAAAGCTTTGCTAAGCGGAAATTTACAGGGCTTGGGCAATGCGCTTTGCAACGGCTTGTATGCGCCTGCGGCAAAGCTGAACACCGATGTCGGAAAGGCTTTTGAAGAGCTTAAAGCGTTTTCTCCGCTCGGCGTAAATATGACGGGGTCTGGAAGCGGCGTGTACGCGCTTTTCGAAAACGCGGAATTTTGCGCTTGGGCGAAAAGCCGTTACCGCGGAAAATTTCAATGTATTCAATTGAAAACCTGCGTCCCCCGAATTTAGGGACGGTCAGATAAAAATATACTGTTAAAGTGCGGCAAGCGCTTTTAAAATGCGGAGTTTCAGGGCGGTAAATTGCCTGAAATTCGTAAGGAGGATTTTTATGGCTGAAGAAAGACTTATAGACGACGATAAGGATAGAAAATACAAAATCCGTAAAAATGCGGACGGCGAAGACGAACTTGTTATTGATGCGGCGCCCGAAGAGGAAGAGCCTGCCGAAGAAATAGGTTTTGAAGTTCCCGAGCTCGAAGACGACGAGGAAGCAGCGGTTATGACCCCCGAACAGCTCGCCGCAAGGGAAAGGGCAAGGGAAGAAGCCGAAGAAAAAAGAAAATTGCAGATTGCGCAGTACGCGGAAAGAGCAAAGCAGCTTTTGTCCGAAGAAAATTACGGCGACGCGGCTTACGTTCTGGAAGCGGCTGAGGATTTGAACGCCGCCGACGGAGAGTTAAGCCTTTTCAAACTGCGCGCCCTTACAATGGACTTTACGGATTTTTCAAAAGCGGAAGAGTGCGGTTACGCGTTGGACGCAATTAAAAAACGCGCTTCAACAGATGTTAAAGCACAGTTGAACGTATATGCAGAGCGCATTGCGGAAGCAAAAAGCGCGCTTGAAAAAGAGGTTGAAAATTTAAACGGCGAAAATGAACTTAAAAAGGAAGAGCGCAGGGAAAAATTCAAAGCAAGAAAAAAATCGTCTTTGATATTTTTTGCGGCTACGGTCATACCCCTTGTCGTGTTTGCCGCCCTTGCAATTTATTACGGCGCGAACATGTACGCGGTTAAGGACGGAGCAAACATACCGCTGTTTATCGCCTTTATTTCGGTTACGGGATTTTTCTTTATATTAAGCCTGTTTACGGCGAGACGGCTGTGGCAGAGCGTGAACTTAGTCAAACTTAACGAAAATAATTCTTCAACAAAACTCGGCAGGGAATTCGAAGAAAAAAAGAGCCGTCTTGAATTATTAAACGGAATTTCGGAAGTTATAAATGAAACGGATATATCTTGACAATGCGGCGTCTACGCCCGTGGACGACGATATAATAGAGGCAATGTTGCCCTATTTTAAAGAAAACTTCGGCAATGCGCAGTCCCAGCACGGAATAGGCAGGGACAGCGCAAACGCTATGTCTGCCGCAAGGGACGAATTGGCGAGGCTTACCGGCTGTAAACCGCAGGAACTGTACTACGCTTCGTGCGGAACGGAGGCAGGCAACTTTGCGTTGAAAGGCGTTTGTTCGGCTTACAGTAAAGGACATATAGTCATATCGTCAATAGAACACCCGTCGCTGACCGAAAGCGCGCTCGATATGCAAAAACTCGGCTTTGACGTGACTTTTGTAAACCCCGATATGTACGGCGTTGTCGGCGCGGAAGAAATAAAAAACGCGCTTAGAAAAGACACCGTTTTCTGTACGGTTATGGCGGCGAACAACGAGACGGGCGCAATCCAGCCCGTAGAAGAAATAGGCAAGGTCTGCCGAGAACGCGGCGTTTTCTTTTATACGGACTGCGTTCAGACAGCCCCATATATGCCTCTGCCCACGGCGCATTGCGACGGGTTGGGTTTTTCCGCTCATAAGTTTTACGGCCCCAAGGGCGCGGCGGCTGTTTACATAAAGGGCGGCAGTAAAATACAAAGGCTTATCTCAGGCGGCATGCAGGAGAGGGGCTTACGCGGCGGCACGGTAAACGTTGCCGCGTTTATGGGAATGGCGGCGGCATATAAAAAGTCCTGCCGCGATATGGCGGAAAACTGCAGTAGAACAAAAGCCGTGCGCGATTATTTTATTGAAAGAGTTTTTGAAGAAATTGACGGCGTTACCCTAAACGGCAAAGCGGAAAATCTTTTGCCGTCGCACGCAAACATATCTTTCGGCGGTTGCGACGCGCAGAATATGCTGTTTTATCTGGACTTGAAAGGAATATGCGTTTCGACGGGCGCGGCTTGTTCGGCAGGCGCGACGGCGCCGTCCCACGTTCTTTTAGCTATGGGCAGAACAGCGGAAGAAGCAAGGTCTGCGATAAGGTTCAGTTTCGGCAAACACAATACCGAAGAAGAGGTTGATAAAGTTGTTGCGGAGCTTAAATCGGCTGTGGAAAAGATAAGACATTCGCGCTAATTTTGTCGCAAACAAGGTTTT
>RYWC01000146.1 GCA_003979335.1 Clostridia bacterium | reverse complement strand
ATCAAATCAGTATCTATCGTCCCAAGAAGCTAATTATATTCTTTCGCAGTTAGAAAATTTAAAAACAGTTGTGTTGGCAAACCAATACAAGTTTCAATCTGAAAATTATATTATAGAATTTTTGCACTCTTCCATTCAAGCACAGTGTGTGGACAAATTTTACAATGGACATTACGCCGATGCAGTAGAAAGTGGTTGTAAAGAAATAAACGCAAGGCTCAAAAAAATTTATAAGAATAAAACTGGGGAAGAGAAAGATGGAGATTCCCTATTTACATCTATATTTTCAAGAAAAAATCCTATTTTGCAATTTGAGGATATACAAACAAAGTCGGGAGATAATGTGCAGTTTGGTTATATGTTGATGTTCCAAGGAATGTGGTTAGGATTAAGAGATTCTAAAGCACATGAAAATATGCATTTAACCAAAGAACAAGCTCTTGAAAGATTAGTTTTTTTAAGTATGCTATGCGCTTGAAAAAATCGCTTGATTTTGATATAATAATTGTACGTTAAACAGTAATTCATTAAATGTATAAAGTATGGAAGATAAATATATTTTACTCAACAACATAGATTTGGTCCATACAACTGAAATGGGTATTGATAGAATTAAGAAAAATCTTAAACTTGAAACTTATGATGTTGTTGAGTATTGTAAACAGAAAATTTTAGATAACGCGTGCAATATTTATAGGCAGGGTAAAAATTGGTATTGTGAGATTGAAGATATAAAAGTTACAGTAAATGCTTATAGTTACACAATAATCACGGCACATAAAATTAAGTGAAGAAACAGCGTTGCGAAAACAATTGTGGAAAGACCTGATTTCAAAGATATAAAATCGTATGACGAGTTTAAAAAATACTATCGATATTCAAAGACTTGCCGATAAAGCATAAGTGCATAACTGCTCAGCTGTTAATAGAGGAGATTGATATTGAAAAATATCTCGATAATACTGAACTGGTCGTTGTGGGCGGAGAGTGTGATATAAACGCAAGACCGTTAGATTATGACTGGGTGCTTAAAATCAGAGAACAGTGTATTTCAAAGGATGTTAGCTTTGAATTCAGGCAGTGCGGAACGTATTTTTTAAAAGACGGAAAGCAATACAATTTGCAGACCAAAGATTTAATTAAACAGGCAAAATCTGCAAATATCGATTATAAATGCAACAGGCGGAAATGATAAAATTCGGTTTGTGAAAAACGCAAGCGCAAAAAGAAATAAAATGATAATAACTTGCTTCATAATGCCGAATAAATTGTCTTAAAAATTAATCTATTTAAGCTATAAAAAATGCGGAGGTGCGCGAATGGGTAAAAAACTTTCTGAAATGACGCTTGAAGAACTTTGGCAGTTGTTCCCTATAATTTTAACGGAGCATAAATCCTGTTGGTCGGAATGGTACAAGGACGAAATAGCGCATCTCAAAACTATTTTGCCGACGGGAACGGAATATGAACATATAGGCAGTACGGCTGTAAAAGGCATAATGGCTAAACCTATTGTGGATATTCTTATAACCGTAAATTCAACGGAAGAGCTTAAAAAAGCGGCGGACATTTTACAGGATAATGGCTATATCGTTATGTCTGCGTCGGACAGTCGGATATCACTCAATAAAGGCTATACGGAACAGGGCTTTGCCGAAAAAGTTTTCCACTTGCATATAAGATTAAAGGGCGACGGCGACGAAGTGTTTTTCAGAAATTACCTCAATTGCCACCCCGACGCGGCAAAAGAATACGAACAACTGAAATTAAAACTTTGGCAAAAGTACGAGCACAACCGCGACGCCTATACAGACGCGAAAACGGATTTTGTTAAAAAATATACTGACATCGCAAAACAAAATCATTTAGAAAAATAAAGCAATCAGACGCACAGTTCGGCGTGTTAGACTGTTTTTTATAAAGCGCTGATTAAAGTTTGCGCTTAGGTTCAAAGCGGAATTGTTTTCCGCCGCACGGTTTAAGAGGAAGAGGTATGAATATTTACAAAAACTGTCCTACAATGCAAAACGACAAATACATACTGCGCCCGTTGAAAGACGAAGATGCGGAAGATTTGCTGAAAGTGTACAGCGATATTAAAGCCGTTCCGCTTTTTAACAGCGACAACTGCAACGGCGACGATTTTCATTATAAAACGTTGGAGCGTATGCGCCAAGCTATGGGTTTTTGGAAGCAGGCTTACGAAAACTGTTGGTTTGTAAGATTTGCCATAGAAGATAAATTAAATGGCGAAGTAATAGGCACGGTAGAGGGCTTTAAACGCGATAGCGAAGATTTTTTCACCGACTGCGGTCTTTTAAGATTAGATTTGCGCAGTGATTACGAAAATGCCGCAGAGATTGAAAGCATAATGTCGCTTGCGGCAAAACCGTCGTTTGAAATGTTCGGCTGCGGCATGGTGGCGACAAAGTCCGCGCCGTCGGCTTACGAGAGAAAACGCGCGCTTAACGCGCTGGGGTTTACAAGGTCCGAAGAACCGCTTATAGGTCTGTCTCTTATACACATCT
>RYWC01000145.1 GCA_003979335.1 Clostridia bacterium | reverse complement strand
CTGGTTCGGTCGTCACGGGTGAAATCCCTCCCGATACGCTCGCTTATGGCAACCCTTGCCGCCCCGTCAGAAAAATAACGGAAGCCGACGCTTTAAGTTTGAAAAAAGAACTGTATTAAAAAAGATGCGTAAAATTTACGCATCTTTTAATTTAGCTTGTTTTTTCCGTTTTTAGTTGTTATAATTAAATTATAAAATAATTTATCGCGTAAAAAGCGCGGTTTGCGTCGGAGGAAAGCGTTTTATGTACAGTATGACCGGTTACGGCAGGGGCGAATATAAGGAAAACGGAGTTGAACTTACCGTAGAAATAAAAACGGTGAATAACCGTTACCTTGACGCTGTCATCAAAGCTCCGAGAATTTTTGCCGCGCACGAAGAGAATATCCGTGCCGCAGTACGGGAAAAATTGACAAGAGGTCACGCGGACGTCTATATTTCCCTCTCGGATAAGCGAGGTAAGGAAAAAAATATTTATCTTGACGAGGAAACTGCGAAAGCTTACGTTTCCGCGGCTGAAAAAATAAAAAGTCTTTTCCACAATGTCGCCGACGATTTGAGCGTAACCAATATTTTGCGTTATCCCGACGTCATAAAAACAGAGGACGTTTCGTCTGCCGACGGTGAAATCATATCGGCTTTGGACTGCGCTTTGCGTTCGGCGCTGGAAAAACTCAATGCAATGCGCGAAACCGAGGGGAAGAAACTTGAAGCGGATATGCTTGCGAGAATGAGCGAGATAGAAAAGCTTGTCGGCGAAGTTGAAGCGCGCGCCCCGTCCGTTGCCGAAAATTACAGGCAGAAACTTGAAGCCAAGATGAAAAAGATTCTCGACGGGGGCGGAGCCTGACGAGAACAGGTTGCTAACCGAAGCGGCGTTGTTTGCCGATAAAAGCAATATAGACGAAGAGCTTACGCGCCTACGTTCGCATATTTCACAGTTCAGACAGATATGCAAAGAAAGGCTTGTCGGCAGAAAGCTTGATTTTCTTGTGCAGGAATTCAACCGTGAAACGAATACCGTGTGCTCAAAGTCCAATGATTTGGAAATTACGCGCGTTGCGCTTGCGCTTAAAAACGAAATCGAGAAAGTAAGGGAGCAGGTGCAGAATGTCGAATAATCTTTTAATCGTCTTTTCGGGGCCCTCCGGCGTCGGCAAAGGCACCTTGGTAAAGGAGCTTTTAAAAGAGGGAGGCTACGCTTTGAGCGTTTCCTGCACTACGCGCGGAATGCGCGAGGGCGAAAAGGACGGGGAGTCGTACTTTTTTATAAGCAAAGACGAGTTTATAAAAGAGATTGAAGAGGGCGGTTTTCTCGAATACAGCAATCACTTCGGAAATTATTACGGTACGCCGCGCAAATTCGTTGAAAACCAGCTTGCCGAAAAGGACGTTATTCTCGAAATAGAAGTTGACGGCGCCCTTCAGGTAAAAAAATCGTATCCGGAAGCTCTGCTTATTATGATTTTACCGCCCGATACGGAAGAGCTTAAAAGAAGGCTTAAAGGCAGGGGCACGGAAAGCGACGAAAAGATAGAAAGCAGATTGCTCAGAACGGATTACGAACTTTCGAAAAAAGATTTATATAATTACGCGGTTGTAAACGGCGACCTTGCCGAATGCGTACAAAAGCTTAAAGAAATTATAGGTTTTGAAAAAACAAGGAAAATAAAAGATTAAAAGGAAGTGTGAACAATGATTAATCAACCCCCCGTAGACTTACTTATCGAACAGCTCGGCACGGACGGACAGCCCGTTTCGCGCTATTGCCTTTGCGTTGTCGCGGCTAAGCGCGCAAGGCAGATTATCGATCAGACCGCAGGTTCCAACGCGAATAGCAAGGAAGTTTTAAAAGAACTTGCTATTGCAAGCAAAGAGATAGCTGGCGGCAAAATCAAGTGCGTCAAGGACTGACAGCTTAGGTGTTCGCAAAAGTTATAGTAGACATAGTCCATTCTCAGGTGGACAGAATATTCGAATATTCCTGCGCTGAAGATGTAAAAGTCGGCAGCAGGGTGAAAGTGCCTTTCGGCGGCAGAATTGCAGACGGATTTGTTCTCGGTTTGAGCGAAACGTCTGAATATCCCCCCGAAAAGGTTAAACCCGTAAAGGAAGTATTCGACGAATTGCCTGCGCTCGTTCCCGAATGTTTTTCGCTGATGGAGCGCATTTCTTCGCGCTATAAAGTTCCCAAGGCTTCAGCTTTGAGGCTTTTTTTGCCGTCCGAAATGCGTCACGGAAAGGTACACGAACTTTATAAAAAATACGCGAAACTAAGTGATATTACGGCACCAATTCCGAAAAATGCGGTAAAACAAAGGCAGACTGCGGAGTTTTTGCAAAATGTCGAAGAGTATGATTATACTTTGCTTTGCGAACGTTTCGGACGCGGCGCCGTCAATTCTTTGGCGGAAAAGGGCGTAATTAAAGTTGAAAAACGCAAAATTAACCGCAATCCGTTTGTCGGCGAAGAAAAGCAAGAACCCCCCAAAACTTTAACATATTCGCCGAAATATAAAAACCTGCGCCCATCGAAATTTGCGGAAGAAACTGCAAACCG
>RYWC01000144.1:1524-2569 GCA_003979335.1 Clostridia bacterium | reverse complement strand
ACTTCTGGGAAAAGGGCGGAAAGTGTATCATCGCAATCAGAATATCGCCATCGGATAAAAAACAGTCGGATTTGCTCGCCGGCAAGGCGTTGGTAACTTTATTTTACGAAAACAGCACGCGCACGCGTTCGTCTTTCGAACTTGCGGCGAAATATCTCGGCGCAAGCGAGGTGAACATTGCGGTCGCAAACAGTTCTGTGCAAAAAGGCGAAACTCTTATCGATACGGGCGAAACGCTCGACGCTATGAAAATAGATTACATAGTAATCAGGCACCCTATGGCAGGCGCGCCGGCATTGCTTGCAAAGCACGTCAAGGCAAGCGTTTTGAACGGTGGCGACGGAATGCACGAACATCCCACGCAGGCGCTTTTGGATATGTGCACCGTCAGGGAAAAGTTAGGCAGGATAAAGGGACTTAAAGTTGCGATTTTGGGTGACATAAAGCACAGCAGGGTTGCTATGAGCAACCTGTACGGTTTTACCAAGCTGGGCGCTGAGGTTTATATGTACGCCCCCTCCACAATGATACCAAAAGAAATTGAAAAACTCGGCGCACACATAGCAAAAAGCCGTGGCGAAGCGCTTGACGACGCAGACGCGGTCATGGGGCTGAGAATACAGCTTGAAAGAATGAACGGCGGACTTTTTCCGTCGCTTTCGGAATATTCCCGTTATTACGGGGTAAACGACGGTCTGTTGAAGTACGCTAAAAAGGACGCGATTGTTCTTCATCCGGGACCCGTCAACAGGGGCGTAGAACTTACGCCTCAGGTTATCGACGGCGAAAAATCTGTCATTTTGGAACAGGTTACAAACGGCGTAGCGGTCAGAATGGCTTTATTGAAACTTCTTGCGGAGTACAGGGAGAAAAATTTATGAAACTGTTGATTAAAAACGGCACTGTAGTTACGCCGGAAGGCGAAATAAAGGCGGATTTACTTATTGAAAACAAAAAAATAGTGAAAATTGCGCCAAAAATCGAAGAAAAATGCAAAACTATCGACGCAGGCGGCAAACACGTTCTTGCCGGCATAATTGATATG
>RYWC01000144.1:0-1514 GCA_003979335.1 Clostridia bacterium | reverse complement strand
TGAGAGAGCCGGGTTTCGAGGGTAAAGAAGATATAAAAAGCGGCTCGGAAGCTGCTGTTGCAGGCGGTGTAACGCAGGTTTGCTGTATGCCCAATACAAACCCCGTTTGCGATAACGCTGTTTTGGCAACTTATATAAAACATCGCGCAAACGAAGTGAATTTGTGTAAAATTAACCCTATAGGCGCTATTACCAAGGGGCAGCAGGGCGAAAGTCTTTCGGAAATAGGTAAAATGAAGTCGGTCGGCGTGGTTGCGCTCAGCGATGACGGAAAGTCAGTTGAAAACTCTTACATTATGCGTCTTGCAATGGAATATGCTTCCGATTTCGGGCTGAAATGCCTTTGTCATTGCGAAGACAGCCGTCTTGTCGACGGAGGAGTTGTGAACGAGGGATATAATTCCACGGTTTCGGGGCTTAAAGGTTCTTTGCGCGCTGCCGAAGATATTATGATTGCAAGGGATATAGCTCTTGCGGAAAGCCTTGACATTCCCGTTCATATCTGCCACGTTTCAACTTACAGCGGAGTTGAAATTATCCGTAGCGCCAAGGCGCGCGGCGTTAAAGTTACTGCGGAAACCTGTCCGCACTACTTTATTCTTACCGACGATATAATAAATTCGTACGATACAAACACAAAGGTAAATCCGCCCGTCCGCGAAGAAAAAGACAGGCTGGCTATAATAGAAGGCTTGAAAGACGGTACTTTGGACTGCATTGTTACAGACCACGCGCCCCATTCTTTAAAGGATAAACAGGTGGAATACAACTTCGCGGCGTTCGGTATAAGTGGAATAGAGACAAGTTTTTCACTCAGCTATACATATCTTGTAAAATCGGGCTTAATGAGCCTTTGCTCGCTTATGCAGAAAATGAGCGCTAACCCTGCGCAAATATTGCAGCTTGAAGGCGGCAAACTCGAAGAGGGCGCGGCGGCGGATATAACCATAGTCGACTTGAACGAAAAATACGTTATCGACAGCGATAAATTCCTTTCAAAGGGCAAAAATACGCCTTTTAACGGCTTTGAGGTATACGGAAAAGTGTGCTGTACGATAGTGGACGGCGAAGTTAAATTTGAAAGAATTTAAATTATTGAAATAATTTGTTGTCAATTTTGAAAGAACTTTCATTCCTCCCTAGTATAATAATGGTGTAGTCAAGAATGACTACTGATTAATAATTACAAAGCCCAATCTAATAAATCCATATAGATATAACGGAAGGAGGAGTTCCCCCTCCATCAGAAGTTATAAGGCAACATTATTTACCATGTCTGTGGTTTCCTTAATGCACCAGACCAAATATAGAGGTATAATCACTGAAGGCAGGATCATTGACGTTTCCTCCTTGGGAACCAGCTTCCCGGCTGGTGAAACCTCTTAGAAAGTCTGTCAGTCCATTCGGTGGTGATTTATGTTTTGGCTGGTTGGGAAGCCCCAGGCTATACCTGTATAAACCGCTAGGTTGTGTATCCACCTTCTGGAAATGGATGCCTGCCGGAAAGGATAAAA
>RYWC01000143.1 GCA_003979335.1 Clostridia bacterium | reverse complement strand
AGATGTGTATAAGAGACAGACCCAAAGCATGTCGTCTTCCATAAGCGGACAATGTTTGTAATTTCCGGCTTCAAGCACTTTGCTTTTTTTAAACATTACCGTCATATGGTTAAAAGCGCTTCTTTTCTTCTGATATTCTATTATCTCCCCGTGAGACAAAGGAACTTTACGCTCTGCAATAATATTATCTTCGTTCTCTTCAAATTCTAAAATCTGTCCGCCGCATATATCCAAATCGGGATTACTTTCAAACATTTTGAGTTGCAGTTCAAATCTTTCGGGAACAGCTATATCGTCGGTATCCATTCTTGCAACAAGTTCGTTGGAACAGTGCAGTAAACCCTCTGCCAACGCTAACCCCAAGCCTTTGTTTTCCGTAAGCGCGACGACTTTAAACAGGTTTCGGTTTTGACTTAAATAATCTTCCAAAACAACGTCTACTTCTTCTGACACGGGTCCGTCTTTGACTATAACTATTTCATCGGGCAAAGCTGTCTGGCTAAGAACGCTTTCCATACAAAGCTTGAAGTATTCGGCTTTTTCTTTTATATACAACGACATTAATACGGAAAATTTTTCCAAATTTCTACCTCTTTAATACTGCGCCGACTGTTTTGAACATTGTGCCGATATCGCGCCAAAAACCCTGTTTTTTAAGCGACTGCAAATTATATTCCATTTTCTGCGGAAGCACAACCTCAACGTAAATATCGTCAACGTTTTCCGCATCCTTTAAAATTTCCGCTTCGTCCTTGAACTTTATGCTTGCCTCACTGGTTACGCCTGCCGGCAACAGCAAAGTCGCAAGCATTTCTTTGGAATATCTTTCAACATATTTAGGCACTTCGGGGCGCGTTCCCACGAATGACATTTTACCGCGCCAAACGTCGATTAACTGACTTACTTCGTCCAGACGGCATTTTCTTATGAATTTCCCGACCTTCGTCACGCGCATATCGTTCCCGACGGTAACTTGCGACCCAAGTTTTTCGGCGTTGTTCACCATAGTTCTGAACTTAAATATACGGAATTTTCTTCCGTACTGCGTAACCCTTTCCTGTCTGAAAAAAACAGGTCCGCGGCTGTCTGTTTTTATTGCCAACGCCAAAATCAAAAACAGCGGAAAAAGCAGAATAAGCATTATTGAGGACACGAAAAAATCAAAACATCTTTTCCAGAACAAACTGAAATTTTTTTTACGCAACCTGTCGTAATACGGGCGCACCGCGTCCGTCTGCATTGACTGAGGAAGTTTTTCCCATTTTTTTACAAGCATTACAAAAACTCTTTAACAATTTCGGAATAATTTTCTATAACGTAGTCTATCTGTTCGTCAGTCAGACAGGTATGAAGGGGCAAAGTAATTTCATTTGCAAAATTAGCATACGCATTGGGGAAGTTTTTAATATCAAAACCCATCTCTTTATAAGCGGTATGCATAGGCAAAGGTTTATAATGCACGTTACAGGCGATGCCGCGCTCCGCCATTTTTATAATAATTTCGTTGCGCTGTTCGGCAGAAATATTCGGAACCCGGGTTATGTAAAGGTGCCCGGACGAGCTGTACTCTTTACTGTAATGCGTTAAAACTTTTATACCCAAAGGTTTGAACGCTTTGTCGTATCTTTCTATAATTTGTTTTCTGCGCTTTAACATTTCGGGATACCGCCCCATTTGAGCGAGCCCCATTGCTGCGGCAACGTCGGTCATATTGCATTTATACCATGTGCCGATAATATCGTACTCCCACGCGCCCAACTGCGTCTTTGCAAGCGCGTCTTTGGACTGACCGTGCAATGAAAGAAGCTGTAATTTACGGTAAATATCTTCGTTATCAATACCTTGTATATCGCGCCAGGTGAGAGCGCCGCCCTCCGCCGTAGTAAAATTCTTTACGGCATGAAAGGAGAACGCAGAAAAATCGGCTAAACTGCCTGCTCTCCGTCCGATACGTTCCGCGCCGAATGCGTGAGCCGTATCGGCAAGAACGATTACGCGCCCGAAAGCCTTTTGCAAGTCGTTTGACGGTTTGAAAATATCTTTCTTTTTTTCAACTATTTCGTAAATCTTATCGTAATCGCAAGGAATTCCTGCCAAATCGACGGGGATGATAGCTTTGGTTTTGGAATTGACCGCTTTTTCAAGCAGGTTATAATCCATTTCAAGACTGTCTTTTTGTGTATCCACAAGTACGGGTTTTGCGCCGACATGACAGATAACCGAAGCCGAAGCCGAATATGTATAGGCGGAAGTAATTACTTCGTCTCCCTCACCTATGCCCAGCAAACGCAACGCCATTTCAGCGCAGGCAGTCTGGGAATTGAGGCAAACCGCGCGTTTTACGCCGCAGAATTCCGCAACCTGTTTTTCAAGTTCTTTTGTTCTCGGTCCCGTAGTTATCCAACCTGATTTAAGCGCTGCGCAAACCTCGTCTATTTCTTTTACGGAAATATCGGGCGGCGAAAATTTAACTTCCATTTTTAAGTCCAACCTCGTAATATAAACGTATATATACAAAAATATATAATATTTTAAATATTATACAAC
>RYWC01000142.1:573-2582 GCA_003979335.1 Clostridia bacterium | reverse complement strand
ATATATTGTTGATTCGCCTGCTAAAGTCGACAGAGGTATTTTGGTCGGGTAATTTCTTCGTTTCGGAAAAAATTCGTTTCTTTGTGAAAACGAATGTAAAAGAACGAGAGGAAATTTATTGTACATATAGCATAACTTGCAGACGATTATTCGATTCGGTTGAATCTGGTAAATTTTATTGGGATCGGAATAATTGGTCGAAGTGGGTTCTTACCCGTCAGGGGCACGGACTGCTTTTACCTAATTATGATCCCAAGGCTTACCAGAGCCGAACCGAATCAATAGGAAAAGTTGCTGTGTCCTTTTCTATTTCAGACATGGCCGGGGATGCTGAAAACCGGAAGAGTAGGCAATATCTCAAAAAAACAACAGATGGATAACGGTAAATCGTTTTTTATGTGTGATGATTCGGAGTGCGACCATGGTAAAGAAACCATGATGGATTACGAATTATCTTGGGTAATTCGCCTTGCGGCCGACAAAGAACAATGCAAGGGAAATGAAGTCTTGTATGACAAATGTCGGGCTATATTGGGAAAATTGCTCGGAGAAAAGTGTGTAGGGGAATATCGTGTGGAAAGTGCCAATGTATGGAAACAATGGAAGCGTATCGATTTGATAGCCAATATTGTGTTAGAAAATGACGGATATCCGGAAAAACATATCATTATTATCGAAAATAAAGCGTATACCCAGCTGCGCGACAATCAATTAGCTTATTCGAAAATTGTCGATGTTGAGTATGGTTCATACCTGGATTGGGAAGATTGTTTCAAACATTTTTGGGTAATAACCTGTTTCGAACCCGATGAATCCGGATATATTGATTTAGTTGATCGATGTCGAGATACCTGCTGGACCCCGATTTCATTAACGGAACTTCAAGACAATACCGAACCACTGACGGGAGAAGCGTTATTCGATGAATTTTGGTTGAAATATTGGTAATAGAAATGAAAACAAAAACTTTAATTTCTGTTTTTTTATTCTCCATTTTTAGGAAAACTTTTTTCTTTAAGTCTTTCCCTGCCGCGGTGAATTAAAGGCAAAACTCTCCACGCAAGCAACGCTGCAAAGACACAAAGCACCAAATCCTTGGGCATATACAAAAGATTATACTCTACAACGTATTTACCAAGCGACGGCGAATTTAAATAGAACTGCCATATCAAAGCAAAATAAGGTATTCCAACCGCGTAATTTACGGCAAAAGCCGCAAGCGCCGCTACTACATACCGCCAAAACGGCAGTCCATTTCTGCCGCCGAGTATACCTGCGGTAAACGCGCTTGCAATAAAACCGATTATGTAACCGAATGTAGGTTTTAATACGTAGGCAACCCCTCCGCCGAACCCTGAAAACAGCGGAACGCCGATAAGCCCCGCAATGCAATAAACAGACATACTGACAGCACCTTTTTTCCATCCCAAAAGCAATCCGGAGAGAACGCATATAACTGTTTGAAATGTCAACGGAACGAGAAAGAAGGGAATACTTACGTTTGCCCCCACCGTCATTAACGCGACAAATAAAGCGCATTCGGCTATATCCGCAGCTAAAAGTTTACCGTTGATTTTTTTTGTTTTTTCCATACCCAAAATCTAAATATTGTCAACCGTTTACCGAGGTTGACAATATCTTAAAAATTATTCTTTTTTACTTTCCGAATCTTCGGTTTCTGCGTCTTTGACAACAAGTTCTTCCTGAACGGAAACTTCTTCCGCAGAATTTGCCGCCTTAGCTTTCTCTTTTCTTAAAGAAAGATATCCTGCCACATATCCTGCAACCAAAGCAATTACAATGCCTGCAATTAAACTTATCAATACTATTTTAATAAGGCTTAATCCACCCTCTTCCGCAATTATTCCGGGCTGAATATAAACGACTGAAGAAGCGTTGACGTAAACGTTTGCGCTTGCTTTGGAATAACGCTCGGTATATCCCGAAACAATCTGGTAAGCCTTGTCTATTTCCTTATCGAAGTCCGCGTTAAGATTACCTTTTGAAAT
>RYWC01000142.1:0-563 GCA_003979335.1 Clostridia bacterium | reverse complement strand
CCAAAAGAGTTTCCAAAGTCTTTTGCGCTTTGTCGCGTTCTTTGGTTAATTCTATCAATTCCAATTCGTACGCCGCTTTATTGCTTTCGTCTTTTATATAATAATTTTTCTGCGCTTTGGTCAAAAGATTATCCAAAGCTTTACTATCCTTATAAGCTTTTACTTCCTGCGAATATGCAAGAAGCGTTTTGTTTCCTGCGTCCTCAACAGCCTTGCCGTTATTGTCCTCTTTAACTACGAAACTGTCGCCATAGGTAGTAATCAAAGTAGAATATTTCTTCTCTATGTCGTTCAGCTGAGCTTTTAGAAAGACTATTTCTTCCTCGTAATCTTTCGTAGCCTTAGCCATAGGAAGATAAATGCCGTAATCGATTTCCATTGCCGCAAGATAATCCGCAGGCGAAGTAGCAAGTCTTACAAGAAAATCTTTCGCAACGTTGCCGTTTGCAAAATAACTTGCTTTAACGCTTATCGTATAAGTAATTTCGCGGTACTGCGTAGTCTGTTCGTTATTGTCTACCATAGCCGAAATATCGCGTTTAATATTGATATGACCGTTTTTA
>RYWC01000141.1 GCA_003979335.1 Clostridia bacterium | reverse complement strand
CTTTAAAACTGATGCTGACAACTAAACATAAAATCCGCTTTCTTGATAAAAGAACAGAAAAGGGCATTGAAAACTGGTTTGCGCTCGGCAACTTTGCGCTTGACCTTGACGGCGAAATTTTTCAACCGCACTGGTCTTATTGGTTAGAAAAAGCCTATTATATTTCAACCGAAAGAATTAAAGATATTGCGAGGAATATATGAAAAATTCAAATAATGAACAGCAAAACGAGCTTATTATAGACGGCGTGCAGCATTGGCAATGTAATAAATGCGGTAACTATTTGCCCGCAACCGATAAATTTGGGCGGGTTGAAAGCGATGCTGGGTGGCTTTGCCACGACTGCATAAAGAAACTCACAGACGAGGACGTTCCCCTCACCTTTGAAGACGACAAGCTCGCCAGCTTTGAGTTTGGTGGTTATACCTTTTACCCCGAAAGAAACTTTACAAAGAAAGAAAAGGCGGACGACGAATATTTGACCCGCTTGCGTATTGACGAAAATTTAAAACTTAATATTAAATTTACCCACAAAGATTTTTATGCTGAGGCACCTAAACCTTGGAAGGATTTATACAGGTGTGAAGAAACAGGTCGGCTTTATTGCCCTACGGCAAGATTTCTTATGATATACGAGTAATAAAGGTGAATTTATGAATATAAACGAATTAAAAGAACTTTCAACACTCTGTAGTACGCTCAAGATTAAAAGCTGGGGCGAACTGCAAAACATTAAAAACAAATACGGAATTCAAAGCAATGGTGAGTTACTCTCATTGCTTGAAACTATGGCGGACTACAAGGTCGCCTAAATCATTTCTTGGGAGGAAATTATGGAACAGATTAAAATAAGTTTAACGCCCTATCAGGACAAATACGCAAAGAAAATTATTCAGAATAAATTCAATATTCTCGTAAACGGTGAGTGCGTCGGTAATATCGAAAAAAGGCATAACCGCTATACGGAAAAGGATGAATGGCAAGTGTATTATGACCGCGATAAAATGAATTGCTGCGGTAGAACTTGGCACACCCTTATAGAAGCCAAAAAATCAATCCTTGAGGACTGCGCCGAAAGCAAAAGCAAATCAAGCTCGGTAAAAATGCCCGTAAAGGAATTGACATTCGGTGATAATTCCGATTTCTTCCCCACCCCCTCCGCTCTCGTTAGTCGAATGCTTGCCCGCGTTTGCTGGAAAGGCGTTCGCACGGTATTAGAACCTTCCGCCGGGAAAGGTGATATTGTGGAATGCGTTAAGTCATACGCCGACAGCGGAACAAAAATTGATGGGCGTTACTATTCAAGAAGTTTACACCTTGATATTGACTGTATAGAGATTGACGCAAATCTGCGTTATATTCTTATGGGTAAAAAATTCCGCGTTGTGCATGACGATTTTTTGACCTATACAACGCAGAAACGCTACGACCTTATAATTATGAACCCGCCTTTCTCAAACGGCGACGAACACCTTTTAAAAGCGTTAGAAATGCAGGAACAGAGCGGCGGTCAAATCGTATGCTTACTCAACGCAGAAACGCTTAGAAATGCTTATACGAACCGCCGTAAAGTACTCATACAACAGCTCGGCAAGTACGGCGCGCAAATCGAATATATTAAAAACGGATTTAAACACGCCGAAAGAAAAACCGATACCCAGATTGCTATGGTTTATATAAATATTCCGAGCAAGAAAAACTATTCGGAAATATTTGACCGTATGCAAAAAGCTACGGAACAGAAATACGAACAATCAGAAGCCTATGAAGTTGCGCCGAACGATAAGATTGAAATGCTTTTAAGGTCTTATGAAATCGAAACGGCGGCCACGATAAGACTTCTTGACGAATACAACGGAATGGCTGGCAAGATTTTGGCAAGTGATTCCGAATATGCTCAGCCTATAATTAAATTAAAAATCGGCGAATCGGACTATGGATTCCGCGAAATTGATTCTACTGCTATCAATGAGTACCTGAAAATTGTACGCAGAAAATACTGGTACAAATTACTTTCGTTACCACAGTTGACAAATAAAATGACTACTCAAATGTATTCAGATTACCATAACAAACTGGACGAAATGGGCGAGTTTGAATTTTCACGCTTTAACATTGAATGGCTTATTGTAAATATCAATGCTCAGTTATGGGAAGGCGTTGAAGACGAAATCTTGAAGTTGTTTAAAACATTCACTTCGGATCATACCTATTACCCTGAGTGCACCGACAATATTCATTACTATAACGGCTGGAAAACAAACAAAGCACATAAAGTAAATTATAAAGTTATTATTCCCGCCTACGGCTCGTTTGCAAAACGTTACGACTATAATAAGCAAAACCAGCTTGTGGAAAAGTACAACCCTTATATAGATGCACGCCACTGCTACTCTACCCTTTCCGACCTTGAAAAGACTTTAAATTATCTTGACGGAAACAGAACAGCCGAGGTCAATTTAAGTGAAGTACTGCACGATGCTGAAAATCGTTGGGAAACAAAAAATATTCGTTGCAAGTACTTCAGCGTAACATTCTATAAGAAAGGTACTTGCCATATCGTATTCCACGAAGAATGCCGCCGCCTTATCGACGCACTGAACATTTATGCGGCGCGTAACTTCAAGTGGTTGCCCCCTTCCTA
>RYWC01000140.1 GCA_003979335.1 Clostridia bacterium | reverse complement strand
CGGGTCAGCTTGTTGAAATTCACCGCATAGCCCGAAACCCTTATTGTAAGCTGGGGATATTTTTCGGGATGAGCCTGAGCATCAAGGAGCGTATCGCGGTTGAAAACATTTACATTGAGGTGATAGCCCCCGTCGGTCACATAACCGTCCAAAAGCCCCACAAGATTTTCTATGCGCTGTTTTTCGTTTTTACCGAGCGACTGAGGCGTAACAGAGAAAGTATTGGAAATACCGTCCCTTGCATATTCGTAAGGCAGTTTTGCAACCGACTCCAAAGATGCGAGCGCGCCGCAGCAGTCTCTGCCGTGCATAGGGTTAGCCCCGGGAGCCAAAGGCGTGCCCGCCCTTCTGCCGTCGGGGGTATTACCCGTATTTTTACCGTAAACGACATTGCTTGTTATCGTCAAAATCGAAGTCGTATGCACGCCGCCGCGATAGGTGTTATAGTTTTTAATTTTACCCATAAAGGTCTTTAACAGCCACACTGCAATATCGTCGGCTCTGTCGTCGTTGTTGCCGTATTTGGGATAGTCGCCCTCGACCTTGAAATCCGTTACAATACCTTCCGCATTTCTAATCGGATAAACAGAAGCGTACTTAATTGCCGAAAGCGAATCTACCGCACACGAAAACCCTGCAATACCCGTTGCGAAGAAACGGCGCACTTCAGTATCGTGCAATGCCATTTCAAGCGCTTCATAGCTGTATTTGTCGTGCATATAGTGAATAAGGTTAAGCGTGTTGACATAAAGACCTGCAAGCCAGTCCATCATCTGTTCATACTTAACTTTTACGTCTTCATAGTCAAGCTTTCCGTCGCCTTTGACAGGCGCAAATTCGGGCGCAACCTGAAACGGCTTGCCTGTGTTTTTATCAAGCATCATTTCGTCCTTGCCGCCGTTGATTGCGTAAAGGAGACATTTTGCAAGATTGGCACGCGCGCCGAAGAACTGCATATCCTTGCCCACCCTCATTCCGCTGACGCAACAAGCAATACAGTAATCATCGCCGAGTTCGGGTCTCATTAAATCGTCGCTTTCGTACTGGATTGCCGAAGTTTTTATCGAAAGGTCGGCGCAGAAACGCTTGAAGCCCTCGGGAAGGTTTTCGCTCCAAAGCACAGTCAGATTGGGTTCGGGCGCAGGTCCCAAATTGGTCAAAGTGTGCAGAATTCTGAAAGAAGTTTTCGTAACCAGCGTTCTGCCGTCTATGCCCATTCCGCCTATACTTTCCGTAACCCAAGTAGGGTCGCCGGAGAAAAGTTCGTTATATTCTTTTATGCGCATAAACTTTATAATTCTCAGCTTCATTACAAAGTGGTCGATAAGCTCCTGCGCCGCGGCTTCGGTGAGCGTCCCGTTTTCAATATCGCGTTTTATATAAATATCAAGGAATGTGGAGTTTCTGCCTATGGACATAGCGGCGCCGTTCTGGTCCTTGACCGCGGCAAGATAACCGAAATAAAGCGCCTGAATCGCCTGTTGCGCCGTTTCGGCAGGTTTTGAAATATCAAGTCCGTAAATCTGCGCAAGCCCTTTTAAAGCTTTAAGCGCTTTTATCTGTTCGGAAAGCTCCTCCCTGTCCCTTATTCTGTCAGGAGTCATTTCGCCCTCTTTCAAAAGCTTATCCTTTTCCTTGCACTCTATAAGGTAGTCTACGCCGTAGAGCGCAACCCTGCGATAATCGCCGACAATCCTGCCCCTGCCGTAGGTATCGGGCAAACCTGTTATTATATGAGCGCGTCGAGCGCGGCGCATTTCGAGCGTGTAAGCGTCGTAAACGCCGTCATTGTGCGTTTTACGGTACTTTGTAAAAATTTCTTTTACGGACGGGTCTATTTCATAACCGTACATATTCAAAGCCTGTTCAGCCATTTTTATTCCGCCGAAAGGCTGCAAAGCGCGCTTGAAAGGCTCGTCAGTCTGTATGCCGACGATTTTTTCCAAAGCTTCGTCAATGTATCCAGCGCCGTGCGATAAAAGCGTAGAAACGGTTTTTGTGTCCGCATTGAGGACGCCGCCCGCTTTTCTTTCCCTGTCGGAAAGTTGCAAAATTTCGTCCCAAAGTTTTTTTGTCGCGTCAGTAGCGGTCGCAAGGAAATCACCCTCGCCCGTGTATGGCGTATAATTGCGCTGAATAAAGTCTCTAACGTTGACTTCTTCGCTCCATTTTCCTAATTTGAAACCTTCCCATGCTTTGCAATTCATAAAATTACCTCGTTATCAGTTAGTATTTGCGTTTGCGTTTAAAATTTTTCTTGCGTTGTTTATGCGTTCTTCCGCCGGCGGTAGCATACCTTTGAAAGGATACTCCATGCCGAGTTTTGAGTATTTGACTTCGCCCATAGAATGGTACGGAAGAACTTCCGTTTTTTCCACATTTTTTAAAGTGTCAATAAAGCCTTTAAGCCTGTTCAGGCTTTCGTCATCATCCGTATATCCCGTTACAATAACATGTCTGATCCACGTTTTTACGCCCATAACAGACAAAAACTCGGCAAATTCCAGCGTGTTCTTATTACTGCGACCCGTCAGAACCCTGTGTTTTTCGTCGTCGATATGTTTAATATCCAAAAGAACCAAGTCGGTTGATTTTAAAAGCTTTTTTACTTTTTCAACCATCGCTTTATCGGACTTATCAAATACTATACCCGAAG
>RYWC01000139.1 GCA_003979335.1 Clostridia bacterium | reverse complement strand
TTACAATTAGTGTACCTTGAATTTCCTTCCATTCAGAGTAATCATTTAATTTGTGTTGGTAAATGAAAACTGTTAGTTCATTCTTAAATTTTATATAAATTGGAGTTTTTATTGTAACAGGATGTTTCGAATGATGTATAATTTCTAACAAATCATAAACTTGCAAAATGAAATCATCTATTAAGCAAAGACGATTTGTCAGCACTAAATGAATACCGCACAAATAGAAAAAGCACCCATTTTCAACCGCTCGGGTTCAAATTGGGTGCTCTTGGCGGAGAGAGAGGGATTCGAACCCCCGGATAGTTGCCCATCAACGGTTTTCAAGACCGCCGCATTCGACCGCTCTGCCATCTCTCCAAAATTATTCAGTTTTTTTCAGGAGTGGGCGGATGCGGAGCATTCGTCGTACCGAAGCACTTTGTGCTTACCGCTCTGCCTCACCTATTTATTTTGTCGGTTAAGCCGCCTTTTCCACTGCCGTTTTATAATGCTTACGGCACAAAGCATACACATTTTATCAAACAAACTGCGACGTGTCAATTAAATTTGCTTTTTATCGGCCTTTTCGTTCATAGTGTTTTTTATCTGCCTGTCCACAATTTCTTTTAAGCTGTAATTCTTTTTTATTTCGTCTATTCTGCCGTTTTCGAAATAGCTGTAAATATCTGCGTCGGAAGCGTAGATGCAATGGTCGTATAAATTTACGTTATTCATACTGCACATTACCTGAAGTTCAATCGTAAACCTGTCGTCGTTGAGCGAGGGATTGGGATTGCCGCTTAGATGATTGTGCGCGATAAAAATACCGTGCGGCTTTTCGGTTGCAATTGCCGCGGAAAGCTTTTCGATATCGACTTCCACTTTTGCGATATCGTTATCGGTAAAACTGAAAATTCTTTTAACCCTGCCGTTCTTTTCAAGGCAATAAAGTTCAAGTACTTCCTCTATCCTGCCCCTCATTCTCATAGCAACAAAGTTGCGGAAGTCCTTATAATTTTTAAGCAACGCGATGCCGACCGTAAAGGGATTTATGCGCTTTGCCGTTTCGCCTACACACTTTATATACAACGCCACGCTTTCGCCCACACCGTCCACAGTCATAAGTCTTTCGGGTTCCGCCGCGAACACGCCAGAAAGCGAGCCGAAAGTTTTTATAAGTTCATGCGCGACAGGATTTGTGTTTTTACGGGGAATAGCGTTAAAAAGAAGTATTTCAAGAATTTCGTGGTCGTATAATCCGTCCCCGTTTTTAAGTTTTTCATACATTCTTTTTCTGTGCCCTTCGTGCATAACTCTACCTTTCGTAAAATATTATATCAATTATAAAATACACCGCCGTGTTTGTCAATTCAGGCAAAAGGGCGGCGGAAAAATTTCCGCCGCCCTTTGACTTATTCGACCGTAACGCTTTTAGCCAGATTGCGCGGCTTATCGGGGTCGCGCTTTAAAATAACCGCCGTCCTGTAAGCAAGAAGCTGCACCGCAACCGCAGACAGCAGAGGGGAAAGATATTTATCGCACTCGGGCAGTGAAATGACTGGCATCTTACCGCTAAGCCTCTCTTTTACCTCCTGCACGTTTGTAATGACTGCAACCTTACCGCCGCGCGACAGCACCTGCTCCACCGCGTTTTCGCTCTTACCTGCAAGTTCGGCGTCCGTAATAATGAATACCGACGTGGTGTTGATGTCGATAAGCGCAAGGGTTCCGTGTTTGAGCTCGCCCGAGGGATAGCCCTCCCCTGCGACATAAGACACCTCTTTTAATTTAAGGCTGCCCTCTAACGCAACGGCATAGTCCAAATCCCTGCCCATAAAATACACTCCGCTTGAAGACGCGCATATATGAGCAAGAGGTCTTATGTCCAGACTTTCCAATGTAACAGCGCAAAGAGCTGTCATTTTTTTAAGCGCGCAAATCCTTTCGGTTTCCTCATCGCCCGAAAGCACGCAGGCGCAAAGGTACAGCGCGACAATCTGACCGATATAGCTTTTTGTCGCGGCAACGCAAATTTCGGGACCTGCCGCAACGGGCACCGAAACGTCGGCAAGCCTTGTCAGCTGGGAATAGCGCGAGTTTGTCACGGCCACAACCTTAGCACCGTAAGACACCGCGAGCCTTGCGGCTTCTACCGTGTCCGCAGTTTCTCCGCTCTGACTCACCGCAAACAACGCAGTGCGCCCGTCTATCACGGGATTTTTATAGCGGAATTCTCCGGCAGTTTCGCACTCAACGGGCAGACGGGCAAAACTTTCAATATAGCGTTTGCCTATAAGCGCGGCGTGGTAAGCAGTTCCACAGCCCGTAAGTACGATTCTGTCCGCTCCGCTTAGAACTTTTGCAAGTTCGTCCCTGACGCTTGCAAACGCTTTCACCGTCGCCTCTACGGTCAAAGGCGATTCGCGCAATTCTTTAAGCATATAGTGTTCGCAGCCGTCCAGTCCGAGAGACGCGCATACCGCAAGATTGGGCAGAATTTTTCGTTCGACGCGTTCTCCGTCCGAGTTAAAAATGCTTACGCCGAGAGGGGTGACGGACGCGACGTCGCCGTCCTCTAAAACCGTAATTTCGTCGCAAAGACCTGAAAGCGCGGGTTCGTCGCTCGCGCAGAAATTTTCGCCGTTGCCGTAGCCGATGATTAGCGGACTTTTGTAC
>RYWC01000138.1 GCA_003979335.1 Clostridia bacterium | reverse complement strand
TCATAGGACATTTTACCTTGACGAACCGACGAAATATGTTTAGTTTTGTCAAGCACCACCGTCATAGGCCAAACAGCTTTACCGCCCAATGATTCGTACAGCGGCGCTGTATTCAATCCCATAACCAATGCGTCCTTAGCAAATGTCACAGACCACTTATCCCAACCGTTTTCGTTCAAAAACGCCTGTATGTCCTCACCCGTATTTCTATGCACGGCTACGACTATTACATCGTCGGAATAATTCTGCTGGAAAGTATTGAAATGAGGAAGCTCTTCAACACAGGGACCGCAAGTTGTATACCAGAAGTTCAAAACAACTACTTTGTCCTCTACGGAATACAAATTGAATTCACCGTTAGTTTCGCCTTCAAAGGTCTGAATTGTAAAATCAGAACATTTATCGCCTTGCCTGTAAACTATATATTCAGGCTCTTTTGCAAGGAAATTATAATAAACAAATGCGAATATAAGCACTATCCCTGCAAGCGACCACGCGGCAATTTCAAGCCACTTATTGCGTTTTTTGATTTTTGTAAGTTTTTTACCGCAATCAACTGTTTCGCAATGTTTTTCTGTCTGTTCAGGTTCCGCAGAAAGATTTTCCGTATCTGTAGTTTTGGCACATTCGCACATATCAACTTGCGCATCGGGTTTAACCTCAACTACTTCCATCGGCGCGATTGCCAAAGTTTCAGCTTTCGACACTGCCGATACCGTAGTTCCGCTTTGCAAAACAGCGGATATTGAGGGAACCTCTTTTTCTGCCTCTACTTCGTTCTGAGGCAAAAAGATTTTTGAACCTTTCCAAGTTATTGCGTGAGTGGGACAAACCGATATACAGTCTCCGCAGTTTATACATTCGTGGTCGCCGACGTGCTTTATATCCATTTTACAATGGCTTATGCAAAGTCCGCAGTCCGTACATTTCTGCTTATCAAGTTTTACGCCGATCAAAGCGAATTTGTTGAAGAAACCGTATATTGCACCCAATGGACAAATAAAACGACAGAAGAAGCGGTAAATAAATATGCTTAATACGACAAATACGACAAGTAATATAAACTTCCATGTAAACAGTCCGCTAAGCATTGCGAAGAAACCCGAGTTTTCAGGATTCGCCAAAAGCCCTACGCCGCCGCCGAAAGTTCCTGCAGGACATATATATTTACAGAATGCAGGAGTTGCCGCGCCGGTAGTAATGGAAATTACAATTGTCAGTATTACAACCAATACGGCAAGCAAAACGTATTTCAGATATGAAAGAATGCGCGTTGCTCTGTTCTTCTTCAATTTCGGAGTTTTGATTTTGTACAAAAGCTCCTGTCCTAGTCCTACGGGACAGAGGAAACCGCATATCGTTCTTCCGAGCAGTAATCCGAACAAAGCAAGTATACCCAGTATGTAATACGGCGCCGTAGTGTTAGATGCCGCCAACGCGTTCTGCAAAGCGCCCAACGGGCAGGCTCCGACTGCGCCTGGGCATGAATAACAGTTCAGTCCCGGAACACAGGCATACTTTGTGTTGCCGCGGTAAATTACGTTTGCGCCGCTTCCGAAGAAGCCTTTGATGTTTGCATTGTACAATAGCGCGGCGTAAATTTGTATTAATCTCCGTTTGCTCGGTTTATGCCGAACAAACCAATCTTTTATCTTAACAAAAAACTTTTTCATTTTAACCCAGCCCTATGCACTCCGTACATATATTGATTGCTTTTAAAAGCACGTCGCGCGCGCCTTCGGTATCGAAAATACCTACAAGGACAAAAGTAACGCCGATTATACCTACGCCGATACGGACGCCGAGCTTTGTATATTTGTGTGCAAAAAACGCTTTAATTTTAAGCCAAACTTTATTTTCAGACTTGTCGGCACTGATAACAGGGTTCCCTTTATTCGAGGCTATGAGCTGTTTTAAAACGGTTATTTCGCGGGTTATGCTGAACTTTTCAAAGAATGTCGTAAAAAGACATGCCAAGAAACCTATAAGCACCCACGGTCCCACGTTAATCAGCATATTCAGCATAGACTCGCTTTTATCGTGCGAAGCGAAATTCGAAGAATTTAGCAAGTACACGCCGCTTGCGATTACACCGGCAAAGCATACCGCCGCACAAACAATGTAAACAATAAAGCGATTGCGCTGCTCCAAGTGAACGCGTTGCATTTTTGAATCGTACTCTTCTCCGCTCCCTTGAGGCGTTCGTACCGCAAGACGTCTCCGCACAGAGTTTTCATTAAACACCTTTACGGTTTTTTCTTTGTAAGGGTAATATAGAGACAGCACGAAACCGGCAATAACAGCCGCTATCCATATATATAAAACAATTGATACAGGAAAAAGCTTTTCAGCTACTATTTCACTGTTATAGGCGCCCTGTTGCCAATTTCCGTCGGCAAGAATTACGACAGACTGAGCTATAAAAAACGCACCCAAAGCCGCAGTTAAAAGGCTTAAAAATATACCGTAATATAAGCGAATGCGATTTGCCTTCATATTGCCGCACCTCCGTTTATTATACGATAATATTATAATGTAAACATCCGTTTTAAGTCAAGTAAATTATACTTTGCCCCGACTGTTAAATATAGGCAACGATTAATTTCATTTAAGCGCAAAATATAAACAGCCGCAGACCTATCCGTCCGCGACTGTTTAATGA
>RYWC01000137.1 GCA_003979335.1 Clostridia bacterium | reverse complement strand
TTCATCCAGCGTTGTACCCCAGCTTATATCGCCGGCGATAAGCACGATATCCTCGTCCGAAACTTTGTTCCGCCAGTCGGTTTTAATTTTTTCAAAGTGATTTTCCCACCCCGACCCGAACACATCCATTGGCTTGTCCGACATTCCGGAAAGGTGTAAATCGCTGATTGAAAATATCTTCATAGCAATATTGTACCACTTTTTAAAAAATTGACAAAGCGTTTTTTATCGGTTTTTTTGACGATTTAATAGACAAAACGTCTTATAAATAGCCAATTATGTGTAACATAGTACTATATACACAATCAAAAATGCAACTTCCCCCTCGGTTTTGAGGGGGAAGAGAGAAGAAATATTGTTTTAAGCGTTGTGGCTGAAACTTAACGCGGCGATTCTAAAATTACTTCGAACACTTGCCCTGAGGGTACAGCGGAAGTTCAAAGAAACCTGCGCAAACTTCCTGCGAGTAATCCTGTGCAGGAGGAATAGCGCAATAGCCGTAGCTGGGTACAAGGATTTCTACGTCTATCGCTATTTTAAGAATAACCGTAAGGCAGACGTTTACAGAGAAAGTACCGCCCTCTACGAAACGCCCCTCGGCACAGACTGCGGAAACTTCGCTTGTTGCCCTGTAAGGCATAATCGAAGGAGCAGGCACAAAGAGAAGAACGTCCTCCGAAACGCTTATGGTTGACTGCGCGACGCCCTCCACTCCGTTTGCGTCCGTGTAAAGAACTTCTACGGGTATGCTTATGGTTGCCTGCACTCTGGCGCAATTGGGTTTGTCGGGAAGCCTTTCGATATTGAGGCTCGTGATGTTGCCCGTCGAAGATGTTGACCTTGCGCTTATGAATGTTAAAGGATATGTAGGATTAGCCGGAACTGCATCCGTGAGCGTGAGCGAATAATTTTCAATCTGAATCTGCTTTATGCAGGCATCAAAAATCTTCTGTGCCTGAATGCACACTTTCTCACACATTCCGTTAAGGGGATTGCCGCTTATGGTTCCGGGGCATTTATCCGATTGAAAGTTGGAAAAAAATGACATTTTAACCTCCGTTTTATAGTCGTTAATTTATTATATGCTCACGCACTATTTTTTGCACGGCACAAACAGCTTGCACGAGGGATAGACGGGCTTTGAACGGTTTACCCTTTTAAGCTCCTCTGCGGATACTCCGAACTTACGGGCTACCGTATTATAATTTTCAAGCGGCAGCACTATGTAAGGCGTAAGCTTTTCTCCCGTTTCTATTATGGCTCCGCAGAAAGCTTTTCCGAAAACGGGGCAGCACAAAACGGACTCCACTTCCTCGCCGCTTTGTCCCCGTTTGACCCTGAAATATTTGCTTCTGTCCGTAACGAGCGTAAACATTTGGTATATCCTACGCAAATTAAAGATTATTTGTTCATAATCTTAACGGGAAATTTGTAGAATATTGTAAATGAAAAACAATATTTACCGTTCCGCCGCACAAGTTACGGCGTTTTCAACAGTAGAAAAAGCGTTAAGCTTCGTTTACAGAATAATTTTAACGAGGATTATAGGCGCCGAAGGAATAGGAATTTACCAGATTTGTCTCACGGTTTTTTCGGTATTTTTAACTGTAGCTTCAAGCGGAGTGCCTGTAACCGTTTCTCGCCTTATGGCGAAATCCAACGCAAAGAACGACATAAACGGCAAGCACGCCGCGGTCACGGCAGGCGTTTTGTGCACCCTTTTAATCACGGTGCCCGTCGCGCTGGTTCTGTTTTTCGGCAAAAGCGTTTTCGGGTTTTTGTTTTCCGACGAACGCTGTATACAGATATTCGTGCTTCTGTTGCCGGGGCTTATACTCACCTCTGTATACGCGGTAATACGCGGTTCGTTCTGGGGAAACAAACAATTTCTGCCCTATTCGGTTATAGAACTTCTTGAAGACGCGGTTATGGTTGGCGTAGGTATCTGGTTCATATGGGGAGTTACCGACCCCGTAATCGGAGCAAGAAACGCAACTTTTGCCGTCCTTATCTCTTACGTTTTTTCTTTTGCGGTCTCCCTGTTCTGGTATTTTAAAAAAGGCGGTCGGTTTGTAAACCCCAAAAAACAGCTTAAACCGCTACTTTCGTCCGCAACTCCCATAACCGCAATGCGCACTGCAACCTCTCTTCTAAATTCGGCGGTGTCCGTGCTTATGCCTGCGCTTTTAATGAGCGCCTGCGGTTACAGCAATTCCGAAGCTTTGAGTATTTACGGTGTAGCTATGGGTATGGCTGTTCCTCTGCTTTTCATTCCCAGCGCACTCATCGGCTCAATTGCGGTAGTTGTTGCGCCCGAACTGTCTGAAAACTATTACCGCAAAAAAGAAAAAGCCGTCCGCTATGATATCGAAAAGACAGTTAAAGCCTCCGTTTTCATAGCAACGGTGTTGATACCTATTTTATTCGTTCTCGGAAACGCTTTAAGCGTGTTCCTTTTCGATAACGAATTGTGCGGACAGTTGGTGCAAAGAAGCTGTATAATCATACTGCCTATGTGCATCGCAATGATGACAAATACGATTTTGAACAGCATGAACTGCGAAAAAAAGACTCTTCTGTTCTTCTGCATAGGCGCAGCCGCAATGATTGCATGCGTACTGTTTTTGACAAGGTATATCGGCGTATATTCTTACGCTCTCGGACTC
>RYWC01000136.1 GCA_003979335.1 Clostridia bacterium | reverse complement strand
TTCAGGTTTGGATTTTGCCGGAGACTTGCAAAATCTTTACGGAGGCGGCGGTTATAATATCGGTATGAAAACGTTTAAATACAAATTTACCAAACTTATAACCGCGTTTATTTGGGCGGGAATGGCGTTAGCGGTTGCGGCGTTCGCTATGAATACCTACTTCGTATTTTCCGAGGGATTGGGTTCAGCCGCAAATATAGTTTACCCCATTATAAGATACGTCCTTATGTATCTTATATCCGTTGCGGCATTCGTCATTTTATTGAGTTTACTGCTTTCTTCGTACTACAGCGTAACAAACACTACGCTAAAAACAAGCTTCGGCATAATAAAAAGCAAGTACGACATTCAAAAAATCGAAACGGTGCTTCTTGACAGAAAAACAAATAAACTCAGCGTTTATTTTGAGGACAAGTCATTCATCGTAATAGTTGTCAAAGAAGAATGGTACGAAGACTTTGTTGACGAACTGCTTAAAGCCAACAGAAAGATAGAATTTTCAATAAAGTCAAAGGAAAACACACCCGACGACGAAGAAAAATCCAAATAAATCATTTTTGACACAAAAAAATAAACAAGCCCCCGTTTTGAAACGGGGGCTTAAATTATTCGTATTTTTTGTGTTTGAATATTCGGGTACAATGTTCTTCGCCTGCAAGAAGCCTGTAAATGTTTTTACGATGAGCGAACCAAGTTAAAAAGTTTATAATAAGCAAAATCATAAAAGTTGCAATCACCCAACCGTTTAAGAGACCCGACTGATATCTTATAACAAATATTACCGACTGCCAAACGGTAAGCCCCGAAACGCCCATAAGCGAAGCCATGCTTCCCCATTCCGCAACGCCCATATAAAGAAACAGCAACACGAAACTTGCAATTACTATGAACACATACCACCATTGTTCCATAGACATAGTAAAAAGAAACAGACCCAAGGTGGACGCTATGCCCTTGCCGCCCTTGAATTTAAGCGTAACGGGGAAAATATGACCTATTATTACGAACACTCCGCAAAAATATCTTATAAAATCGGACACAAGCACTTCCGTTCCGCTGAAAACATATTCGCGGAAAATCAGAAAACCTGCAAGCGCAGGTAGTCCGCCTTTACAGGCGTCGCAGATAAAATTTACTATTCCGACTTTAAGCCCGAATGTCCTTGTCATATTCATCGAACCCGGATTACCGCTTCCGATGCCGCGAATATCTTTCTTTTTAAAATGTGAAATCAGCACGGCAAAGTTAAAGCAGCCGATAAAATAACACAACACGGCGCAAAGCAAAAGCCAATACCACAATTGAGAAAAAGCTATTTCTTTCAAATCTGAAACCTCGGTTTAAACTTTTCAGCGGCGATTAATCTTCGCCGTTTTCTCTTGCGATTATTTTTATAGGCGTACCCGAAAAATCAAAGTTTTTCCTTATTACGTTCTCTAAAAACCTTTCATAGGAAAAATGCAATAAGTCGGAAGAGTTGACTTTAAGAACAAACGTAGGCGGCGCAACCGCAACCTGTGACGAAAAATAGACCTTTAATCTTCTTCCGTTATATGAGGGCGGTTCGTTTGCTCGTACCGTATCCGCAATTAAATCGTTGAGCGTACCCGTAGAAACCCTGAAACGCGAATGTGCGTAAACCTCGTCTATAAGCTGAAAAAGTTTTTCGGCGCGCTGACCCGTCTTTGCGGAAATGAATACGGACTTGAAATAGTCCATAAACTTCAAATCTTCTTTCAGCTTGTCCTGAAACTTATTTATAGTATTGGAATCTTTTTCTATAAGGTCCCATTTATTCATAACTATAAGCGAAGGTTTGCCCTGCTCGTGAACAAACCCTATAATTTTAGTGTCCTGTTCCGTCAAACCCTCGGAGCTGTCAACAACAAGCAGGCAGACATCAGCGCGACGCACCGCGTCGTACGCCCTGAGCTGAGAGTAATATTCTATATCGTCTTCCACCCTGCTTTTTTTACGAATACCTGCGGTATCGATGACGGTATAATCTCTGCCGTTGTAACTGAGACGGGTGTCGATAGCGTCCCTTGTAGTGCCTGCAATATCGGTAACTATAGAACGCTCGAACCCTAAAAGCCTGTTTACAAGGCTGGATTTGCCTGCGTTGGGTTTTCCGACGACGGCGATTTTTATACTGTCGTCCTCTTCGGTTTCGCCCTTTTCAAACCAGCTCACGGCTTCGTCAAGAACGTCGCCTATTCCCGTGCCGTGTTCGGCGGAAACGGGATAAGGCTCGCCGAGCCCGAGAGAATAAAACTCAAAAACTTTATCTTCCGAATAATCGTCTATTTTGTTTACAACTAAAATTACGGGTTTTTTACTGCGGCGGAGCATATCGGAAACATCGTAATCGGAAGAAGTCAGCCCTTCTCTTCCGTCCACGAAAAACAGGATAACCTGCGCGGTTTCAATCGCAACTTCCGCCTGTTTTTTTATTTCTTTCCACATAATGTCTTCCGACCGCATTTCTATGCCGCCGGTATCGACTATCGTAAAAGCTTTGCCTCGCCATTCGCCGTCGGCATAAAGCCTGTCGCGCGTGACGCCGGGCTTGTCCTCGGTTATGGAAATTTTTCTGCCGACAACTCTGTTGAAAAAAGTACTTTTCCCTACATTAGGTCTGCCGACTATCGCTATTAAAGGATGTGCCATAAGTGAA
>RYWC01000135.1 GCA_003979335.1 Clostridia bacterium | reverse complement strand
TCAAAAGGTAAGATGTAAGTTCTTTTCCCTCGGGCACAGCCGCTCCGTCGGCAAATACGTTCTGACGTATAAAAAACAACTTTCCGAAAGCGACGGCGAAGCGACAAACCTGAACAAGTTTGTTGTCAACAAACGCGAACTTAAAATAGATTGGGGTACGACTTCGTTCGAATACAACGGCGAAAAGCAGCTTCCCCAACCTACGATTAGCGGTTGGACTTGCGATTATGACTATGCCGCCGACGGGGTATACGAATTTATAAACGATGCAACGGGCGAAGCGCTGAAAATAAGGGTAACATTAAACGGCGACTTTGTATCGGTAGGCGGACACAAATATACGGTCGAAATAGTAGACAACGGAAATTATGAATTAGACCCCGTGAACGCAACTTGCGCAGTATCTATTACCGGCGGCATTCTCGGCGGTGAAACAGTTGTACAGCAGGTCGGGCTTGCCGGCTGGGCATTGGGCTTAATTATTGCGGCTGCGGCTTTGGCGTTGGTTGTAATAATTGTTCTTGCTGTCAAGCTTAAAAACCGCAAACCTGTGGAAACAGACCCCGACGGATTCAACGACCCCGTGGATTTGTAATTTAATTAACGGCGCCCGAAGTTTATTCGGTTACCTATACAACCATAACTGTTCGGGGCGGAGCGTATTATAAGAAATAATGTGGTAATTGGTTCTCCGTAATAGCGTTACCGCCCTGAACATTTGGTAAATAAATAAGTTCCCCGACTGCCGGTGAGTCGGGGGGCTTTATTTTTTAAAAACGCGTAAAATCAGGTCAATTTTTTTATTTAATTTCATATTCCGCTATTGCGCAGGTCGCAAAATTATGATATAATAAAAAACAACTTTAAATTTTATTATATATATAGGATAAGAAGAGAGGGGCAATGGCAAAGGCTTTATTTTTAAAACTTAAAGAATCGTTAATATCGGTATTGCCCGTAACGGTGATAGTGCTTATTATTTCTTTTACGCCTCTTTCGCCGCTTACCGCAACGGAACAAATCACTTTTGCCGTTTCCGCGGTCTTTCTTATTCTCGGTATCGGGCTTTTCAATCTCGGCGCAGACCTTGCAATGACGCCTATGGGCGGACATGTCGGTACGGGGCTTACAAAGTCAAAAAAAGTTGCCGTTTTAATTTCCGTCTGCTTTGTAATGGGCGTGCTTATAACAGTTGCCGAACCCGACCTTTCCGTGCTTGCAAAACAGGTCAGCGACGTTATGAACGGCACTGTGCTGATTGCAACAGTCGGCGTGGGCGTGGGGATTTTTCTTGTAATAGCCGTGCTTAAAATCGTTTTCAAAAAGAACCTTTCAATGCTGTTGATGTTCTTTTATATGGCGCTTTTCGCGGTGTGCGCGCTTTTGATTGACAGCGGAAAAATCAGCTTTCTGCCCCTGTCGTTTGACAGCGGCGGCGTAACGACGGGTCCTATAACCGTTCCGTTCATAATGGCGCTCGGCGTAGGTATAGCTACCACGATAGGCGGCAGGCGCGCAAACGAAAACAGTTTCGGTTTGATTGCGCTGTGCTCTATCGGTCCCATACTTGCGGTTATGATACTTTCGCTTGCCTCCAACGGCGAAATGTCAGAAGAAACTTTGGGCGCGCTTGCAACTTACAACACCGTAAACGAAAGTCTTGCCGCTTTCGGGCACGCTCTTTTAGAAACGCTTAAAAACGTCGCGCTCGCGCTCGGACTCGTGGTTGTTTTCTTCTTCATACTGCAATTCACTGTTTTAAAACTTCCCAGACAAAAACTTGCGCAGATAGGCATAGGCATTGTTTATACATTTCTGGGTCTTGTAATATTCCTTGTAGCGGTCGAAGTCGGCTTTATGCCAATCGGTTATAAACTCGGCAAACAGATTGCGGAATTCCACCCCGCGGTGCTTGCGGTGTTCGGTTTTGTAATGGGTTTGGTGGTTGTACTCGCCGAGCCTGCCGTGCACGTTTTGAATAAACAGGTCGAAGAAGTTACGGGCGGCGGAGTCAGAAAGCTTGAAATGTTGCTTGCGCTTTCGCTTGCGGTCGGCGTATCAATCTGTCTGTCTATAATAAGAATGATTTTTCATTTCTCGCTACTTTACTACCTTATACCTGGGTATCTTATATCTTTGGGGCTTTCGTTCTTTGTGCCGAGAATATATACGGCAATCGCTTTCGACTCGGGCGGTGTAGCGAGCGGACCTTTGACTTCAAGCTTTATACTGCCGCTTATTGTAGGCGCGTGCGTCGCGTTGAACGGCGGTTCGCCCGACCAGATTTTGACCGAAGCTTTCGGTGTGGTTGCAATGGTTGCAATGACCCCCTTGATAACAATACAGGCGTTAGGTTTCAAAGCGGTAATGTCGGCAAAGGTGCGCGGAAGAATACAGATGAAGCGCATACTCTCCGCCGACGACGAGCAAATTATTTATTTTAAATAAGTATTTTGTAACCGCCGTTACGGTTCACTGTGTCAAGTGTTTCGACAGCGTTTAACGTGACGGTTTATATTTATCACCATGAGCAACTCCGCAAGGTTCCCAAGGAGAAGGCGGAACTGATTTGTCATTTCGGGCATAGTAAAGGAATCCCATCAATAAAAGCGATTCCCCATGGGATTCTTCACTGCGCTAATGCTTCGTTCTGAATGACGAAAGGGGCGCGCCCCACTCAGTGTGACGACAATAGGC
>RYWC01000134.1:268-2706 GCA_003979335.1 Clostridia bacterium | reverse complement strand
ATGAAAAATAGGGGGTATCGAGCGCTTCCAGACTATTCATTTTACTGAAAGCTAACCTGTCGATTCTTTTTACGTTGTCGGTAAGCAAAATTTCATTTACGCCCGTAAAACAATCGTAAACTTCGTTTGGCAGATATTCCGTTTCTACCGTCAAACCGCTGAAACCGCTAAGTTTGGCTGCGGCTTGCGAACTTACGCCGTTTGTTCCTTCGGGAACCACGAATGTTTCCGTCGATGTGTTCACCGTTATGATAACGCCGTTTAAAGTTTCGCACGAGTCATACTTTTTATAACCCGAAAGATTGAAGTTTTCGAGTTCGCCGTAAGTATAATCTTTTTCGGGGTCGTACTCTTCGGGCTTACCGTTTATATTGTAAAAGTCTTCCGGCAGTTCCGTACCGCACTCTACATTTTCCTCTTTTAAACCGACGGGCACGGTACCTCCGAAAAGTTCCGAAAGGGTCTTAGCCTGCGTGCCGTAAAACGACATATATGTAACGCTGTTACAGCCCGTAAAACTGCCGCTGAAAAGATAAGCCTGCGGAAGATATACGCCGCTGAGCGAAGCACAACCGAAAGCGCCGCTTTTAACGGTTATGCTTTCGCATTCGGGCTCGGAGCTTACCGCAACAAGACTTGCGCAGTTTTCAAACGCTCCGCTTTCTATCGTCATAGATTTAGTTGCAAACGAAACGCTTTGAATATAACTGTCTTTAAAAGCGCCGCTGTCTAAGCGTATTACCTTGTAACCTCCGATTTCGGCAGGTATTGTAACGTCTTTGTCCTTTCCGCGGTAGCCGTAAACCGCCGCCGTATTATCCGAAGAATTTATTATATGCAAATTGAATGCGTCTACGGTAATTCTGTCCGACGTTTTGGGAAAAAAATAAATTGCAAGAAATATTGCTACGAATATTATAACGCAGATAATGCCGTTGAGTACACCGGGAAATTTTGGTATGTTCTTCCGCGTTGCGTTTTTCGCTTTGAAAGGAAGATATTTCTTTCTTTTAGCCTGCTTTATTTTTTGCGGCTGAGGGGGTTGGGGCGAGGGCGCCGAAGCCTTGCCGAAAACAAAATCCCTATCCTTTGCGTAGTGTTCGAATTTATAGCTGTTGTCAAGGTATTCGCCCTCTTTCCATAAAAACCTGTCGAACGCCGCTTTAATAAGCCTTACCGAGATTGTCCGCGTAAGATAATTTACTTTAAGCTTTGCGTTTGGTACGAAAGACTTATTGGGTTTTGCGAGAAATTTATTGTAAACTGCGACAGACTTTTCAACAAGTTCTCCGTCCGCGCCGTACTGGCTGACCTCGAACTCCATTCCGAGGAGCTGTTGGCTTATATTGTTTACGAATTTGAAAACTACGAATTTTTCTTCGGCGCGCTCGTCCTCGAAGACGATATATTCTTCAAGCGCGACAACCGCGTCGGGGTCGCGGAAGTACTTGATTTTACGAACGTTATTAAACGAACTCATATTCCAATGCACCTCCGTTTCTTACTTTTGCGTTTCTTCTCCTGAAACAGAGCGCGGTTACAAGATAGCTTAAAAGAGATAAAACAAAACTTAAAGCTATGAGACCGTAGTTTAAAAAACCGCTTAAAAATTGCTCTGTATACGCGCCGTTAAAAAAGTCGAAAAGTTCCACCGCGGCGTGCCTTACGGCAAACAGAAAGGTAAAAAGCGTAAGACTTTTTATTGCGGCGTGTATTCTCGCCTTGCTCATAGGCAGGGGACGTATAACGTTGGAGTTGACGCAAATTCCGTCAGCCGAACCTATTACCACGTTGACGTGCGCGCAACCTTTTTTAAGCGCGATTACTTTGGACGCGTCTCCCGTGTCCCTGTGCGTAACGTTTATAACGGCAATTACCTTTTTAAAGCAGTTGTACTGCACGACGAAATAAGAAATTTCTTCAAAAAAGCGCGTATAATTGCACACGAGATACTTGTCGTACAGCGTCTTGCATACGACGTATTTTTTAATGAAATTCTTCGTTTCGCCCGATGTGAAATAAATAGAATTTTTCGAGTTCGCCGTCTTTTCGTTTTTGATAAGTTCGTCCTCGGTGTATTCGTGATAATACCCGTTTTTAAGCAGTCTCAGGCTTAAAAGCAGGATTAGTCCCAATACGAATACTCCCAAAGATACGGCGCCTAAAATTCTCCAGATAAATATGTCCATATAATTCCTCTAAGTAAGCTGTTAAAAGTACAACCGTTATTCGTTAGGTTCTTCCGTCTTTTCCCCGACAGTTTTTTTCTTTGCCGCGGACGACGTTTTGGAAGCCGCAGACGACGTTTTGGAAACTGTTGATTTGCTTGAAGCAGTCTTTGCCGCAGTTTTGCCTGCGCCCGTCTTCGACGCCGCTTTCGTCGCGGCTGTTTTATTTGCCGCGGTTTTGGAAGCCGCCTTGCTTGCGGTGGTTTTAGA
>RYWC01000134.1:0-258 GCA_003979335.1 Clostridia bacterium | reverse complement strand
AAGCTGCCGTCCTGCCTGCCGTTGACTTGCTTGAAGTTGACTTAGCCGCCGTCGTCTTGCCTGCCGAAGTTTTAGAACTTGAAGTCTTTTTTACGGGCTTTGTTTCCTTTACAACCTCTTTTGCGCTTTCTTCCGCAGAAGTTTCCATCGCCGCTTCCTGATGAACGGGTTGTTCCGCTTCCGCCGCATTTTCAGGTTCGTCAACAACTTTCGCGTCCGTTTCGTTCACAGCTGTGTCATCGGTTATTTGCGCCGTGG
>RYWC01000133.1 GCA_003979335.1 Clostridia bacterium | reverse complement strand
AAATTATTGAGCGATTTTACAGTCGGCGAGGGCGGTAAAATTATTTCGGTCACGGGCGAAGGCAGAGTGCGCCGCCGTCTGTTCGATATGGGTGTTACCCCCGGCGCAGAACTGATTATGCGTAAAAAGGCGCCTCTCGGGGACCCTATTGAGATTACAATAAGGGGTTACGAGCTTACTCTCCGCAAAACAGAAGCATCTTGCGTGGAGGTTGAAATTAAATGAAAACTTATGCGCTTGCAGGGAACCCCAATTGCGGTAAGACAACGCTTTTTAATGCATTGACAGGCGCAACTGCACATGTGGGCAATTGGCCCGGCGTTACTGTTGATAAAAGAGAGGGCGTTTATAAGGGTGGGGAGATTTCGGTAAATATTGTTGATTTGCCGGGAATTTATTCTCTTTCGCCGTATACGCCCGAAGAGGTTGTTTCCCGTAATTACATACTCGACGAAAAACCCGACGGGATAATAAATATAATAGACGCAACCAATTTAGAACGTAATCTTTATCTTACAACCCAGCTTCTCGAAATGGATGTGCCCGTAATTGTGGCGCTCAATATGATTGACGAAGTTGAAAAATCGGGCGACAAGATTGATGCCGTTTCCCTTGAAAAAACACTCGGGGTTCCGGTCGTTCCTATTTCCGCGCTTAAAAACAGGGGAATCAAACAGCTTATGGAAAGGGCTTCGGAAATGCCGTCTGTAAGAAAAGGACAGACGGTTTTAAAAGAAGCGTTAGAAAAAAAGCTTGAAACTGCATGCGCATATTATAAGGCTGAGGAAGTTTCGTCTCCTTTGTTCCATGCGATAAAGCTTTTAGAAAACGACGAGCTGGAATTGCAGAGGAAAGGCGCTTCCGATACGCTTGAAAAATTATCAGACGGAGAGGATTTGGAGGCCGTAATAGCAGACGAAAGATATAAATATATTTCGGCAAAACTGTCAAGCGTAAAGGTTAGGACGAATAAAAATATATTGACCAAGTCCGATAAAATCGACAGAGTATTGACCCACAGGATATGGGCTATCCCTGTTTTTCTTTTAATACTTCTTTCAATTTTCCATTTAACTTTTTCTGAAAATCTTTTATTTTTAAACGGTTTTACCGAAGGGCAGGCGTGGATGCCGACGCTTGTTGACTTGGGACTTGCCGCAGAAGTTGACGGAGAGACGGTTTACAACAATTTCGGCGTTGAAATTTTGGCTGTATTTTATGACGGTACGGTATTTTCCCCGGGCGTAATACTTACAAATTTTCTAAATTTGTTCCTTGACCATATTTCAGACGGCGTAGTTACTCTTATGGTAAACGGCGGCGCCGCCGAATGGGCTACAGGACTTGTGGGCGACGGAATACTCGGCGGTATTTTTGCGGTACTCGGTTTTCTTCCCCAAATCTTAACTTTGTTTTTATTCTTCTCTATACTCGAAGATTCGGGTTATATGGCGCGTATAGCGTTTGTTTTGGATAGAATCTTCCGCCGTTTCGGGCTTTCGGGCAGGGCGTTTATGCCTATGATAATGGGCTTCGGCTGTTCGGTTCCTGCGGCAATAAATACAAGAACCCTTTCTGACGATAAAGAGAGAACGGCTACAATCAGAGTAATACCTTTCTTTTCGTGCGGAGCAAAATTGCCGATTCTTACTGCCGTTGCGGGCGGAATTGTTATGGCTTTCGGTATAGGCAACGCTGATTTGATTACATACGGTATGTATGTGCTTGGCGTGTGTGCCGCAATAATATGCGTGCTTTTAATGCGCAATACAACACTTAAGGGCGAAACGCCGCCGTTTATAATGGAACTGCCGTCATATCATATGCCGCGTTTCAAAAATCTGATGCTTCATTTATGGGATAAGACCAAACACTTTGTAAAAAAAGCATTTACGATAATTTTTGCGTCGACAATAATTATTTGGCTTTTATCGCATTTAAGCTGGAATTGGAATTTCCTTCCCGACGAAGAAATGCAGGATTCCATTTTGGCGTCGATTGGTATGTTTTTACAGCCCGTATTTACGCCGCTTGGCTTCGGTTCGCAACTCGGTCAGTTCGGTTGGGTATTTGCGGTTGCTGCGATTACCGGTCTTGTGGCAAAGGAAAACGTAATTGCAACGTTTACGACTTTGGCTATTTGTATAAGCGCGTATGCCGGAGTGGGAACGGAGGACGGAATAGAAGAATTTACAGGTCTTATAAATATTATAACAACTGACAGCGGCATAGGACGGCAGGAATTTGTAGCGGCGCTTATTGCATTTATTGCGTTTAATATGACTACAATACCCTGTTTTGCGGCTTGTGCAGCGGCAAAAGGCGAACTTGCCAAAGGTAAGTTCAGGTGGACTCTTCTTTTCTGGGTTGCGGCAAGTTATGTTATCGGCGCAATGGTATACACCGTCGGCAGCTGGATTTGGCCGCTTGCGGTTTGGGCGGCAGTTTTTGCGATAGCGGCTGTGTTCATAGTTTTGCGCAATACGGGAAAATTCGATATAACAAAGATTTTTAAAAGAAAAAAGAAAGACGGGGATAATTAAATGAACGGAATAGATATTGCAGTGATAGTAGTTGTTTGCGTCGCGGCTCTTGCGGCGGTCGGTTATTTGATTTATAGGAAAGTTAAGCGCAAAGGCGGCTGTTGCGACTGTTCCGAATGCTCTTCTTGCAGCAGTTGTGGTAAAAGCGGTGCTTCTGTAAATGACAAAAAATAAATTTGATTAC
>RYWC01000132.1 GCA_003979335.1 Clostridia bacterium | reverse complement strand
AATCAAAGACGATCATATCTGCAAAGTCATCATAGAAGTGACTGCCAAGACTATTAAAACATTTATTATTTCTTCAAGCGCCGGTGGCGGGGCTTTCGACGTTATAGGTCAAATGGAGTGGTTTGATTTAATCAATGAAACGTTGCAGGCTTTTCTTATAATTCCGCTTTATTCAATATTAAATAGATTGTTTAAATACGACGGTGAGAATTTTGCAAAGCATACGTTCAAGACGGGACTGATAGCTTTTATCGTATATGCACTATTTTCAATCGGAGTTCTGATATACGGGTCTGTGTTAGTACAGGCAATGAATCCCGAGGAAATTGACCTGGCAACAACAAATCATTATTTGCAACTTGAAACGATTGCCTTTATGGTGGGAATAATCGTCAGTTTTGTAAATGTTGTGTTCGTTGTTGTGGGGAAAGATAAAAACGTTTATATCTTTTTAGCAATAAGCACCGTTCTTTCGGTTATCAGCGACTTTGCGCTTATACCGAACATGGGCGTGTACGGTGTGGCGGTATCAAATATAATAGTTAATTCGGTACTTGCCATAGCAAGTTTTATAATGCTGTATTTACAAAAATTGATAAAACCTTGTTGGTATCATAAAAGCGACATATTAACTTTTAAAGAATGGGGGAAGGTAGGTGCTTTTTCCGGTTTACAACAGTTTATCGATAATTTGATTTATGCCGTAATGATCGGCAGAATGGTAAATATGGTTGCGGAACAGGGCAACTACTGGATAGCTAACAACTTTATCTGGGGCTGGTTGCTTATCCCTATTAGTGCGCTTTCCGAAATAATCAGGCGGGATTGTAAAGACGGATATCGTGAATTAAAGCAATCGAACTATTACATAATTGCCGCCGCAACAGTTTTGTTATGGGCAATTACGATTCCTGTATGGTCTCCGTTTTTCAAGTATGCGCAAGGACTCTCAAACGCTAACGAAATTTTCTTAATTGTAATAAAGCTCGTTCCGTTTTATATTGCCTATGCTGGTTGCGCAATAATAGATAATATTTTTACAGGGCTTGGTAAGACGATATATAATGCTTTAAACTCGCTTATTATCAACTTTGTATATTACGGAATATTCTTTATATTGTATCTAACGCATGCAATTAATTTTACTATGGATACCATAATAATTATGTTCGGGCTTGGAATGGTAGTACATTTCGCGCTATCTCTTTTATTAGAAAAAGTATTTTTTAAAAAGTCCGAATTAAAGAAGATTGCGCAGTTAAATAGCCCTGTCAATAGCGAAGAAGAAGGGCAGACAGTTGAGTTCGATGACTCAACGACGGACAACGAAGATTAATAAAAAAGGATAAACTATGTAATTAGTTTATCCTTTTTTTAACCTATCTCGTGCAAGATTTTAGTGTGATATTTTTCCACCCATTTCTGACTCCATTTCACCCAGTTATATATGCGTTGATACGTTTGAGAGCCAACGGGCGCTTTTGCAAGTTGCCGTTCCATACGTTGCCAAATCTTATCGGAAAAATCTTTTCTGAATATGGTGTCGGGTTGATAAATGTTTATCATAGTTCTTAATAATTCAAACATTTTATCATCGTTGCGTTGCACATTTCCGACGTTTGCCCAAACCCAGAAAACGTATATAAAGTCGTCGTATTCTTCTCCTAAAAACGTATTGTCCCAGTCAATTATGCCCGCAATTTCAAATCCGTTAAAAATAACGTTTTGTGTACCTAAATCGCCGTGAACGTAAACTTTATCATTTAGATATCTTTTTGAGATTGTGTTAATAGCTTTTAACTCTTTCGTTATTTCAACGATAGAGGCTTTGCCCATCTCGTAGGTATAGGCAATCGTTTCGCCATTGATATAGCTGAATAAATCTTTATCGTTTTTTACACCCAAATATCTTGGAGCTTTTGGATAGCCGCTCTCTTCGAGAATTCTTAAAAAGTTGTATTCGTGTTCATTAAGTGTTCTTTCTTTTTCGATTACGCCGTCTGCAAGTTTTACGGATAACCCAGAATATCCTCCAGCAAGATATCGTTGGTTTGCTTGAATTGCCTTTACGCTGTTATTTAATTCGTCTAATTTTGCAAACAATTTATCTGTGCCGTTAAGTGCGCTAGTGGTACTGAACACAACCGCACGCCCGATGATTTCACCTTTGTATATTAAATCGCCATTATGCAAAATCTTATCGCAGCTAATTTGTTTTGAAATACCCAGATTGTGCGTTATTCCGAAATTTAATATTCTGAAAATATGCTCTTCGTATAATTCGGAATACGTCAAGGCAAAGCTTAAAAGTTGATATAGTAACGGGTGAGCAAAAAGTTTTTTACTGGATTCTGTGCTTTGATACGCTATTAAAAAAGTATTGAAAATATTTACCGTGGATAATATGGCATGCAAAACATCTTCATGTAATATGGGGGTGTTTTTACTTATTTCGCATTTGTCTCTAATAAATGAATTAAATGTTTTACTATCGTCTGAACGGCAGATTTCATACAGTTTGTCATATTGCAATTGGTTATTCATATATGTGATTGATTATAAACTATTTAGAATGTTACGTCAATTGAATGAGCAATATCCGGTTTTTTTGAGGGAATAGGAATTGATGATAATAAACCGATATAACAGTAAAAAAGATATGTAAAAATGCTTTAAAAATCGAAAAAATTTTTTACATATGTTTTTATTAGCCCGAAAATGCGCCCTATAAGGA
>RYWC01000131.1 GCA_003979335.1 Clostridia bacterium | reverse complement strand
TTTATCAGGTGATAAAATGAATTTCAATTTAAATTTTTCGGATATAGCGGATAGTTATCTCTTTGCCGAGGTAGCTTCGCGCGTTGCAAAATATTCAAGTGAAAATCCCGACAAAAAGGTAATAAAATTAGGCATAGGCGACGTAACGCTTCCCCTTGTTCCGTCCCTAGTCAAAGCGCTTCACGAGGGCGTTGACGATATGTCTGAAAAAGAAACTTTTAAAGGCTACGGTCCTTACGAGGGCTACGGATTTTTAAGGGAAAGCATTTCGGACTATTATAAAAATATGGGCGTAGAGTTGGAGCTTGACGAAATTTTCGTTTCCGACGGCGCCAAATCGGATTTGGGAAACATACTTGATATTTTCTCAAAGGAAAATACCGTCCTCGTGCCCGACCCTGTTTATCCCGTTTACGTCGACACAAACTTAATGGCCGGTCGAAAAGTAATTTTTGCCGACGCAAACGAAAGCAACGGCTTTCTGCCAATGCCCGATTACGGCGTAAAGGCCGATATAATTTACATATGCTCGCCCAACAACCCTACGGGCGCGGCTTACAGCAAATCCCAGCTTAAAAAATGGGTGGATTATGCAAACGATACGGGCGCGGTGATTTTATACGACGCCGCTTACGAATGCTTTGTTTCTGACGACAGCGCGCGTTCGATATTCCAGATTGACGGCGCAAGAACATGCGCTGTAGAGTTTTGCTCGTTTTCAAAAATAGCCGGCTTTACTGGTACGCGTTGCGGTTATACGGTCATTCCCAGACAACTTGTAAAAGACGGACTTTCCGCAAATAAACTTTGGTTGAGGCGACAGTCCACAAAGTTTAACGGCGTGCCGTATATCGTGCAAAAGGGCGCGGCGGCTGTCTTTTCCAAGCAAGGAATGAAAGAGATAAAGCAAAATCTTTCATACTATATGGACAATGCAAAGACTATTGCGGACTGTATGGACGAACTCGGCATATGGTATACGGGGGGCAAAAATTCGCCTTACATCTGGCTTAAATGCCCTAACGGTATGAGCAGCTGGGAGTTTTTCGACTATCTTTTAAACAATGCGCAGGTTGTCGGAACACCGGGCGCTGGGTTCGGAAAGAACGGCGAAGGGTATTTCCGCCTTACTGCTTTCGGAAGCAGAGAGGGAACAAAAGAGGCGGTTGAACGTATTAAAAAACTTTTGAAGTAACAGATTTGCGCTTCGGCGTCAGGCTGCCTTTGAATATAAAGCAATTGTGTACGGAGGAAAAATGGAAAAACTTATGGAAAGAGGTGCAGGCGTACTCTGCCACATTTCTTCGCTTCCGGGCAAATACGGCATCGGTACATTGGGAAAGGAGGCATACGACTTTGCCGACTTTCTTAAAAGCGCGCGCGTCAAGTATTGGCAGATTCTTCCCCTTGCCCAGACGGGTTACGGGGATAGCCCTTATTCGTCGGTGTGCTGTAATTCGGGCAATCCTTATTTTATAGACCTTGAAGCATTGAGGGACGAAGGGCTTTTGGACGAAGATGAGCTTGCAAGTTGCGAAATGCCCCAAGGCGAAACGGACTACGGCGCGCTGTACAAGACAAGGTACGACGTGTTAAGGCTTGCTTATGCGCGTTTCAACATCAAAGACGAAGATTTCGTTAATTTTGTAGAAAGCGGCGAATACGACGATTATGCCGTGTTTATGTCGCTTAAAAGCAGATATTCAGGGTCTTTTTCGTCTTTTCCCGACAGCTATAAATATATAGAAAATCTTGCTATTAAAGAGTTCAGGGAAACTGTCTATAAAAGCGATTACTGTTTTTGGATATTCCTGCAATACGTCTTTAAAAAACAGTGGACTAAGTTAAAAGAATACGTTAATTCATTAGGTATTAAAATTATAGGCGACCTGCCACTTTACGTTGCTTATGATTCGTCTGATGTTTGGGCAAGACCCGAGCTTTTCAGACTTGACGAAGATTTGAACCCTACGGAAGTCGCAGGCGTTCCGCCCGATTATTTTTCGCCCACAGGTCAGCTTTGGGGCAACCCTGTTTATAATTGGGATTTGATGGAAAGCGAAAATTACGATTGGTGGATTAAGCGCATAAAAAAAGCGATGGAAACGGTGGATATAATCCGTATCGACCATTTCCGCGGCTTTGACAGATATTTTGCAATTCCGGCAGACGCGCCTACGGCTGAAACGGGCGAATGGAAGCAGGGTCCCGGTTTAAGACTTTTTATGCAGATAAGAAGAAAACTGGGGAACGTTCCGATTATTGCGGAAGATTTGGGAATTATAGACTACGGCGTTGAAAGACTGCGCCAAAGAACGGGTTACCCCGGAATGAAGATAATGCTTTTTGCATTTGACGGAAAACCCACAAACCCCTATCTTCCCAGAAACATACAGGAAAATTCTGTCGCATACACAGGCACGCATGACAATGCGACGACTTTGGGACTTTTAAACCGTATGGACGAGTCGCAGTTCAAAGTGTTCAAAGCAAGGCTCCGCGCGGCGCTTGTCGATGAAAAGGTTGTTTTCCCGTTTGTAACCAAAGAGGAGGCGGCGCGCGCGCTGTGCGTAAGCGTTTTGGCGTCCAAGGCTGATATAGCGGTGCTTCCTATTCAGGATTTATTACTCCTTGACGATAAGGCGAGAATGAACGTTCCTTCCACTGCGGAGGGCAATTGGAAGTTCAGGCTTGAAAAACAGCCCACGCGATACAACGCCGCAATTATGCGCAAAATAGTAAAAG
>RYWC01000130.1 GCA_003979335.1 Clostridia bacterium | reverse complement strand
GTATAAAGGTCTTAAAATTTGCGTTGCCGTTTCCGGCGGCAGGGATTCTATGGCGCTTTTGCATTGCGTTTATTCCAATGCGCGTAAGTTCGGGATTACTTTTTACGCAATGAACTGTGACCACAGAATGCGCGAAAATTCTTTTGAAGACAGCGCTTTTGTGAAAGAATGGTGCAAAGATAAAGACATTCCGCTTTTAACTTATGTTTATGACGGAAGCGGTCTTAATTCAGAGAACGAAGCGCGCGAATGGCGTAGGGGCTGTTATTTCAGGGCTATAAAAGGAATTGACGACAGCGGTTTAAAAATATCAGGCGGCGCAGACGCAATTGCAACTGCGCACCATATGGACGATAATGCCGAGACAGTTTTGTTCAATCTTGCACGCGGCAGTTCGCTTTCGGGTTTAACCGGTATTTCGGATTGCACCGTTAAAGGTGCGAACGGAAATGTTGTCAAATTTATACGTCCGCTGGTAGGATGTTCAAGGGCAGAAATCGACGATTACATCAAAGGAAACCATGTGCCTTACGTTGACGACGAAACTAATTTTAAAGAAGATTATACAAGAAACCGAATAAGGCTAAACGTATTGCCGCAATTGGAAAAAGCTGTGCACGGAACGTCGGAGGCAATTTACAGGTTTTCACGTTTAGCATTACAGGATGAAGAGTTTATTCGTGAAGAGGTTCTTCGCAGAGGTGTATTTAAAGCCGAAAACGAAGTGGTTTTTTTAAATTTCTGTCAAACTTACCCACTGTTTTCGCGCGCGGCGATAATGGTGGTTAAAGATTATTTCGGTAAAAAAGATTATACTTTAAGTCATATCGACAGCTTGTACAGATTGCAAAATTGTGAAACTGGCAAAAAGTTTGAATTTTTAGGTTTACAGGCGTTTAAAGAACAGTCGCGCATATCCATTAGCGCGAAAATAGAGCATATTGCGGCACCAATCAAATTTTATGACTTTAAGAACGGTAACTTCGGACAAGCTGGTCTCGTAATTTGCCGTAATAAAAATGAGTTGCCGGAAGAATATAAAAGCCTTCGTTTCGATTGGGGTAAAATTCCGGAGGACGCCGTTATAAGAACTAAACAGAACGGCGATAAATTCACGAAATTCGGCGGAGGAGCTAAAAGTTTAGGCGATTATCTCACCGACAGAAAGATACCTGTAAGACTTAGGGATAAACTGCCTTTGATTGCTTGCGGAAACGAAATTTTAGCAGTCTGCGGCGTGGAAATTTCGGACAAAATCAAAATTACGGATAAAACCGAAGATGTCGGTTATATTTATTGTGATATATTGAAAGATGACAAATAACGAAATACAGCTTATTGCAATGGAGCAGTCCGCAATAGATTTAAATTGTAGTCCAGACGATTTTTTGTCGTGTAACAACGTTATTGTAAAATCCTCTGCAAATATTAAAGGCAGGAAGTATTTGGAGCTTCCTTTTGACTGCAATTTAGTGTCTTACGGCAATAATATCGTTGCGTCTGTAAGCGGTAAAACCGAGTGGATAGTACGCAATTATATCGAGCATTACTCGTTGGAACACTGTTTCGAGACGCCTAACCTTCATATTTTGAACGAGGAGCTGAAAGGTCTCGGTCTGGGCGTTTGTTTTATGGCAGAATACTTTTTGCCCGATATCGGAAGCTTAAAGCTTTTGTCCTGTCCATATGAAATAAAAGTTCTGAAGCCCGAGGACTTTGCCATTCTTTATTTGCCCGAATGGAGCAACGCGCTGTGTGAAAAGCGCCGTGAACTTGATGTTCTTGCGGTTGGCGCATTTGACGGCGATAAATTAGTGGGCTTGGCAGGTTGTAGCGCCGATTGCGAAAGAATGTGGCAGATAGGCGTGGACGTGATGCCCGAATACAGGCGCAAAGGCATAGCCGCCGCGCTTACTTCGCGCATTGCGGCTGAAACGCTGGAATCAGGTAAAGTGCCTTTTTATTGCGCGGCATGGTCGAATTTAAAATCTGTTAACAACGCTTTAAAGTGCGGTTTTAAACCTGCATGGGTGGAGTTAACCGCAAAAAAATTGCAGTTTATAGACGGAATTAATAAAAGGAAATGAAGCTGAAAATGCCTTATATCGATTGTAAATTAACGCAGAAACTCACCGAAGAAAAAAAGACGGCAATAAAGTCTGAATTGGGAAAAATCATAAATTTAATGCATAAACCAGAAAGTTATTTAATGGTTGGTATTTGCGATAATTACGATTTGTATTTTTCGGGTAAAAAGCTTGAAAACGGCGCATATGTGGGGGTCAAACTGTTCGGTAATCCCTCTTCCGCCGATTGTGAGAGGGTGACGAAAGCTGTTTGCGCAATGCTGAAAGAGGAGCTTGGAATAGACGGCTTTTCTGTATACATTACCTATCAGGGAATTTCCGATTGGGGTTGGAACGGCGGAAATTTTTAAACCGTTTTGATAATTTAAATTTTATTACTTAGGAGAATTTGAAATTATATGAGTATGCATCCCGACTGCGAGCGAATTATGCTCACTGAGAACGAGTTAAGGTCAAGGGTAAAACAGATTGCCCTTGAAGTGGATAAAGATTATGAGGGCAAGCGCCCTTTGGTAGTTGGCATATTAAAAGGCAGCATAATTTTTTATTCTGATTTTATACGTTTTATGTCTATGCCCGTAGAGCTTGATTTTATGGCCGTTTCAAGCTATGGCTCAGGCGCGGTATCGTCGGGTAAGCTTAAAATCAAAAAGGACCTTGATAGGGA
>RYWC01000129.1 GCA_003979335.1 Clostridia bacterium | reverse complement strand
TTTATGTGTGGTATCAGGGACGCCGCGAACGAGCGCAAAGCAAAGAAAAAATAACATTTCTCTTTAATGGGAAAATTCCCCGTAGGGGGTGTTGCTCCATGCAAGGGTGATTAAAAAAGGGGTAAATTATGAACGCAAGCAATTTAATACCAACGGACGACTTAACGGGTTGTCCGTTCCCCTTTTTCGGCGTACCGGTGCAACAGCCGAAAAAGGTTTATAAAATCTATAATGACGGCGGTCATTATATCGCGACGCTCGTATTGCGTCAGTTCACGCGCAAGCCGAAAGACTTACCACCGCATAAAAGTAAAACGGACGGTTACACGGACGAGCAAAAAGCAATGGTTTACCGCTGTATTATGCGCGATAAGAAAAAGCAACTTAATGAGAACGACGAAAAGAAATATAAAAACGCCGTTGATAAAATCGATTTAACTACTGCTTTAAATGGTGAAAGCTGTTCCCGTTCGGCTCTCGATATTCTTTTTGACAGTCTGTATTTTCAAGCGTTTAAACAGGGCTTGAAATATAAAAAAGATAACTCTGCAATGTTTGAGTATATCAAAATCGGCATATTAAAGTTATATGACGAAACGCCTGAGTTAGACGATTATATTACGGACAAAATCAAACGCAAGTTAAATAACCTGCACCACCGTAAAAAGCGTTTTCGCCGTAAGGCTAACCTTAATAATTGGAATTACTTTGTAACTTTCACCTATGATGATACAAAGCAAACAGCGGAAACGTTTAAAAAGAAATTGCGCAAATGCCTTTCAAACCTGCATACCCGTAGGGGTTGGAAATATATGGGCGTGTTCGAGAACGCACCCGAAACGGGGCGTTTGCACTTTCACGGGTTGATTTATGTACCTGCTGGGGAAATGCTCGGCACAATAACGGAAAAGCAAGATTATAGCACTGCACAAGGCAAAATACAGACAAGAAACGAAAACGATTTTTTTGCGGAAACATTCGGAAGAAACGATTTCTGTGAAGTGAGTAAAAGCGAAATGAAAAACGGAAAACGCACGGAATATATAATTAAATACATAGGCAAAACGAACGAAAGAATTTGCTATTCACGGGGCATACCTACGGAAATTTGCAAGGAAATTGACGGCGACGATATAATAACGGAAATGCGTGATTTCGGCGTAAAGTTCATACTTTTCGACAACGTAATTGATTGGGAGCGCGATATAATGCGTTTCCGATATAACAAGCAAATGAGCGTTACGGACTTACTCTGTAACCCCCGTTTAGTGGCTTAAATAACGCCATAAAACAAAATAGCAACTTTGTATCACCTATGTATTACATACGGTGTTTTTTGGCGTTATGCCCGTAGGGTGTTTTTTGCAGTAGGCAATGTTTTTAACGGCATTGGGGTTGTAAAGGGGCGTGGTTTACCCGCCCCTTGCCTGTAAAAACCGCTTTTGCGCTAGTAAAATCGGTCTGTCGGTCGGTAAAACACCGCGCCACTTTATCACCGCGAGTGTAGCGAGCGGCTCGTCTATGATAAAGTGGCGCGGTGTACTCTCTCGGTTAAAATTCAATAGAAAATCAACAAATATACGAAAGAAAGGACGGTGATTTTTATGAACTACAAACATTACAACACGCCTTACACGGCAAAGGAAAAGGAACGCGCTTTAAATCTATGGCGTACAAGCACAACGGAATTTGTCTGCCATAGATATCATTGCTCGGAGCGGTCGTTGTGGCGGTGGAAAGCTAAGTATAACGGTACGCTTGAAAGTCTTGAAAACAAGTCAAGCCGTCCGCACACTCCGCACCCTAACAGCCAAACGCAGGACGAAATAAAGCATATACAAGATTTATTGCGTCGCAACCCGAATATAGGGCTTAACGAGTTATACGGCAAATTGCGGTTAAGTTTCGGCTATTCCCGTAACCCCGTTACGCTCTACCGCTATTTACGCCGAACGGGTTATTATCTCAACAAACCGAAAAGAATACCGTATAAACCTAAACCGTATGATACGCCGTTACATATCGGGCAAAAATGGCAAATGGACGTGAAATACGTTCCGTTTGAATGCCGTACAACCGCCGTTCGCGGTGATAGGCATTTTTATCAATATACAATGATTGACGAAGCAACGCGCGAAAGGTTCATTTACCCGTATCAAGATTTATGCGGTACAAGTACCGTTGATTTCGTTCGCCGTGCAATCGCGTATTTTCGTTATAAGCCGAAAGAGATACAGACGGACAATGGCGCGGAATTCACCTATACGCGCGAAACGAAAAACGACAAAGAGCATTTGCTTGATAGGTTCTGTCGCACAAACGGAATAAAGCATAAACTTATAAAACCTCGTACTCCACGCCATAACGGAAAGGTTGAACGCTCGCACCGTAGCGACAACGAGCGGTTTTATAAATGGTTGAAATTCTACGATTTTGACGATTTGCTTTTACAAATGCAAGCCTATTTAAAGCGTTCAAATAACATACCCATATCAACGCTTAAAAATAGAGACGGCAAACGCCGTTGGTTAACCCCGAAAGAAAAGCGCGCGGAATTACTTTTAATTGATTACGGTATTGTGGAATAATTGAAATTGCACATTCAATAAATATAAGCCGTTTGAAAAATAATGGCTGTTTCGCCATACAAGCAATTAAGCGCAACCTATTAAGGTTACGCTTTTTTTGTTGATAACTCATTGTATACAAAATTAAATCTATATCATCTCTGTCTCTTATACACATCT
>RYWC01000128.1 GCA_003979335.1 Clostridia bacterium | reverse complement strand
ATATATATTGGGGGCAACAGCGTTTTTAGCCCTGTTTTTAGCACTGTACCAAAAAAATAACAGCTATATATGTAAGGGGCAATTTGAAAATTTTTAACCGGAAAATACGTTTTTTATAATAAAGTCTATTGACTATTTTTTGCTTTTTGCGTATAATTTATATGATAAAACTTTCGCAGAGGCAAGGTCGTGAAAAAAGAAAAAAAGAACAAATCCGACAGCGCCGAATGCACAGCGAGAAAAACTTTAGCTTTAAAGCTTTTAAAGAATTATTCCGTAACGACTTTGGGGTGCCTGATATATTCTTTGGGGGTTGCGCTTTTTTTAAGCGTGAACAACATTGCCCCCGGCGGCGTTACGGGTATCGCGGTAATTTTAAACTCCGTTCTGCAATCGATTTTCGGCTTCGAAACCAACATTGACGGAATTTTGATTATCGTTATAAATATACCGCTGTTAATTCTTGGCGCAGTATTTTTCGGTAAAAATTTCACCATATCGACTTTATACGCAACGCTTGTTTCCTCGCTTTTGATTGAGCTTTGGAATTTCGTCTGCGCAGGTATTCACCCCATCTTCCCCGATAAAACCAACAATCTTCTACTTTCGTCTCTGATAGGCGGAACGATGTTCGGCGTAGGTCTGGGAATGATATTCAGAAGCGACAGCTCGACAGGCGGCACGGATATAGTCGTAAAAATACTGAGAAAGAAATTCCGCTATATAAAGACAGGCGTTATCTCGCTTGCGATTGACGTAGTTATAATGGGCATTGCTTTTGCAGTTTATCAGGACTTTGAACTTGCCTGCTATACCCTTATAACCATAGTGGTATTTACGGTTATTTTCGATTTGGTTTTATACGGCGGAAACTCCGCAAAACTTGTTTACATTATCACCACAGGCGAAAATTCACAGGCTATATGCGACAAAATTTTAAAAGAACTCGACATCGGCGCAACCTATCTTGACGGAGAGGGTGCTTATACCGGCGAGGGAAAGCGTATAATAATGTGCGCGGTAAAAAACTATTTGTTCCCTAAACTGAAAGATATAGTAAAAGATATAGACCCCACCGCTTTTATGATAGTTTCATCCGCAAAGGAAATTTACGGCGAGGGTTACAAAAACCATTTTGATGAGGAACTGTAATTTTTACGGTTTGAAGTACGATTAATTTTAAGGACGGACGTAATGAGTAAAGTTATAGCGTTGACGGGTACAAGCGGCGCCATGGGCGGCGAAGTGCTTGCAAGCCTTATGTCATCGAAGGAAAATTTTAAAGTAAGATGTATACTGTTTGAAGAAGAAAAACGCATACCCTCTTTCGTCAGGAAAACGTTAAAAAAATACGGGGACAGAATATACGCTTTTAAAGGCGACATTGCGCGGTACGACGACTGCGCCCACCTAATAGACGGTGCTGACTATGTGATAAACTGCGCTTCGCTTATCCCACCCAAATCAGACCACGACCCTGTAGGGACTTACAGAAGCAATTACATAGGTACAAAAAACATTGTGGACGCTATTATAGCGTGCGGCAGAGAAAAAGAAATAGGTTATGTTCACATCGCCACCGTTGCTATGTACGGGCACCGCGCCTACCCCCACGTCTGGATTAGAGTGGGCGACCCGATGATTTCAAGCGACTATGACGTTTATTCGATGCATAAACTCAAAGCCGAGAAATACGTTCTTGAAAGCGGACTTAAAAAATTTGTTTCTTTGCGGCAGACAGCCGTTCTTCACAAGTATATGTTCAAAAACAACCTTAAAGACGGTCTGATGTTCCATACCACATGGAACTGTTCGCTGGAATGGGTTACAGACGTGGACAGCGGAATACTTTGTAAAAATTTAGTTGAAAACGACACGCGCGGAGAGCTTGACGGATTTTGGAACAGGGTATACAATATAGGCGGAGGCGATAAGTGCCGCGTCACCGGTTTTGAAACGCTTGAAGAAGGCTTTCAGCTTATGGGCAGAAGCGCAAAAAAATTCTTTAAACCCAACTGGAATGCAATACGCAACTTCCACGGCGGCTGGTTCTATGACAGCGACGAGCTTGAAAATTACCTTCATTTCCGCACAGAAACGAACGAAGACCACTGGAACCGCATGCGCAAAAAGTACTGGTACTTCAAGTTGGGCAAAATAGTTCCTGCTTCGTTCATCTCCAAGCTGGCGATACAAAGGCTATTCAGAAATACAAACTCGCCTATGTATTGGCTAAAACACGGAAAAGAAGGGCGCGTACGGGCTTTCTTTTACAGCAGGGAGACATATGAAAACCTGCCTGATAAATGGGAAGACTATCCTCTTCTTTGCGAAGGCAAATTGGAAGACGGCTCCGACGTAGATTATAAAGCGCTGAAAAACATCGAAAACGCCAAACCCAAGCTTCTCGAACACGGCTATGACGAAAGCAAACCGTTAAAGTACATCGACTTAAAAGATTTGCAGGAGGCCGCCGCTTTCCGCAAAGGAAAATGCCTTTCAGCCGAGTACAGCGGAAATCTTTACGACAAGGTGCTTTGGGAATGCCGCGAGGGTCATAAGTTTACTTTGAACCCCTACACCGTTTTAAAAGGCGGTTATTGGTGTCCGCACTGCTGCGAACCCAAGCCCTGGCGTTACGGCAAAATTGCCGACATTCCTTTCTACGGGCAGGTTTATTTCGACTCTCACGATAAAAGCGAAACAGACGACACTTATCCTCTTACCGACCACGAAGAAGATTTTATAAAAAAATGAAAGTAATTTTATACGTTTTTTCGGGAAC
>RYWC01000127.1 GCA_003979335.1 Clostridia bacterium | reverse complement strand
CATTGAGCTTAAAAAATAAGCTCAGACTTTTTAAAATAACGGGTTTTCGGTTAAAATACCGAAAGCCCGTTTTATTATTCGGCAGAAAAATTAAGGAATAATTAAAGATTTTTAAGATGAAAAAAGGTATAATTTATACGGAGGTGCGTTATGAAGTATAATTGCCTTATCGTTGACGACGAAAAACTGCTTGCAGACAGCACGGCAGAATATTTCAATCTGTTCGGCGTAAAAACCGCCGCTGTATACGGGGCGGATGGTTGTTATGGTTTTTTTAAAGAAAACAAAGCCGAACTTATTCTTCTGGATATAAATCTTGGGGACGGAAGCGGCTTTTCTTTATGTAAAAAATTAAGGGAAAACACGGATATTCCCATTTTGTTTATTTCCGCGAGGACGAGCGACGACGATAAGATTGTCGCGCTGAACATAGGTGGAGACGATTATGTGCAAAAGCCGTATTCCCTCGGCGTGTTGCTTGCGAAAGTAAAGGCGGTGTTAAAGAGGTACGGCGCCAACTTTATACTCAACCGCAAGCCCGTTCATTTCCCCCGACATTTTGGAAAAATAGAAGGGGTCGTCGTCGAAAAGAACCTGTATCTTCGGCAGTTCCGCCTTTAACAGGAAATCTCTGAACCCGAGTATTTTGGCGTAATCGGACATAACCTCGGAAGTCCTTTCGTCGCGGATAATAAACCTTACCACGAACACGCCCAACGCCCATATAACGGGCGCGATATATAAGAGATACGCATAGTCGTATGCCGAAAGCCCGAAGATAAAGAAAAACGCGCCGTAAGTCATCCCGTAGAACGCAACGGGGAAAATATATAGAATCGGCGCGTACATTTGCGACTTGCCCAGAACGGGCACATTGCCAACCACCATAAAAAGCAAAAATACGCAGGGCAGGAACGAAGCGTTCAGAATACTGAAATACACAACGACGGCGACCGTTGGAACAAGGCAAATAAACATTGCCGAAACTCTTTTTACAGTGTTGCTTTTAACAGCCGGCGTAGGTTTATCGTCGCCCTCAGTTTGAAGCGCTTCCGAAGCCCTGTAAAACGCGCGTTTTGCGCCGGCGTTCATACTGTGCTTGAAAAACTTCGTTGAAAAAGTGAAGTTATAGCCGCCTATACCCGAAAACATCAGATTGAAATAATTTTCTTCCGCCTCGCTGTCAAAGTAACTTTCTCCGTAAGGCTGTTTTGCAAGTCTGAGCGACGGGGGCAGTTTTGCGCTGATTTCATCGCAAAGCAGTTGCGCGCTGAGAATAACGTTGCGCCTGCCGTCGTGCGTAAGCTTTATTGCGCCCATACCCACCCATTTCAAAATAAGCGCGGCGGCGTCCTTGGTCTTGGCGCCCATTCTCCAAATCGAAGCGAACCTCATTACAGACATACCCTCGGGAGGATAGAACTCTACCGTCCTTAAAGGTTTGCGCTTTATGGAAGTTGCCGTAATTATTACGACAGCGGCGACCGCGGCAAAGGCGATTACCGCAAAGATAACGTAATACCAATAAAAAGTTTTGTGAACCGTGAAATAACCGTCGGGGAGAAGCACCTGTACGGTGTAGCCGACGTTTGCAGACTGCGGATGGGCTTTTATCAGAACAGAGTTGCCCTCTGTCCTGGCATACTCGCCGAAATCGCCGTTGGGCGTCCACTGCCTTTTTTCGTTTGTACGGAACGAAACTTCAGACAGGTCCGTCCCCTCGGGGAAAGTTATCTTTGCGTTGAACTCGCTTGTAAACGCCATTGCATAGCCCAAAACGTCCAGCGTAAAATCGTCAACGCCGGAAATTTTATCGTCGTGCATATCGTAAACGTAATTCAGGACAAAGGTATGTACGCCTGCCTGAATATAGCCCGAAGGCTGTTGCATTTTTATGGAGTAAAAATCGCCGTTGTTATAAAAACTTTGCGTCACTTTTGCAGGGGCGCCGTCCAATGTAACGGAAACACCCGACAAACCTGCAAGATAACTGCCGCCGTTCTTATGCTTGCCGTCGATAATTCGCGTAGTTTTGCTTACGCGCTGAATATCGCGGATGATACCCGTGTTTACATTGCTTTGAATAAAATTAACGTCAAGCGTTTCGCAAATATTGAAAGTTTTGTCCTTGTTTACCGTTATATCCACGCTCACTCTGTCGAAACGGTAGTTATCGTCCACATCCGCCGAAGCCGGCTGAGCGGAAACGGTAAACGGCGCGGTGAATCCGATAACCGCGCATAACAGAACAAGCGCCGCAAATATAATAACTTTTGTTAAAACGCGTTTTTTAAAAAAATTCATACCCTCTAATCCTTATAAATTATAAAGCGCAGTATTTTCTGCGCTTTTGCCGGTTGTTTTATTCTAAAATTACTCCGCATCTGCGACAAAATTTTTCATCATATCAAACGTTGCTTGGGACACAACGTGCTCTAACTCGCACGCGTCCCTTTCCGCGTCAGAAAGATTTACGCCGTGCAACAATAAAAACTTCTTTATTATACAGTGCCTTTCGTAAATTCTGCGCGCGTACTCTTCGCCGTTCTTTGTCAGATAAATATGCAAGCCGTCGCATTCCACAAAACCGCCCGTTTCCAAAATCTTAATAGCTTTCTGGACGGCGGGCTGGGAAACGCCTATCTTTCTTGCAACGTCCACACGGTGAACGTACTCCGTCTCTTCGGACAGAAGCAGGATACATTCAAGATAATCTTCGGACGACTGATTGTGTTTCATCTGTCTCTTATACACATCT
>RYWC01000005.1 GCA_003979335.1 Clostridia bacterium | reverse complement strand
CATTCAATAAATATATTCTATCACATTTCTTATTATAAAACAACGGTTTGAGAAAAAATAATAAAAAAGAACGGCTTTAAGGGTATCTGTTATAGGGATTTCCTTGTGGTCAAAGAAATAGCGCACTATCTTCGCTTGCGAATTATAGTGCGCTATACTTTTATAAAAGATTATAAAGATAAATTGAAATTTACTTTAATTTAAAATTAAACTGTTTTTCAAAATCATTAAACATTCTTTACATATCCAAATTCCCTGTGCTGTTTCCGAACTGATAGTAAAATATCCTTCGTCATCGCTATTCTCTATCGGTAAGTCCGTAATTTTCTGCCAACAGAAATAGCAATGCTCGTGGTCATTTGTCGCAGATGATGTGAATTTTTTTAAACAAAAAGTTTCCCCATTTAAAAATCTGTCGTATGGGTCAAGCCGCCAATCTTTATCTGTTGACTTATCCATAAATTCTCTCCGCTAAATTACTGTTTATAGTAGTTACATTACAGTATAACCATACAAAAAAAGCAAGGACTGATTTTCATCCTTGCTCTAACCCCTATTTAATACAACCTTAAATAAGCCGTTCTTTTATGTTCTTAAAATTTCAGCTTAAATCAGCCCAAGTTCTTTTTAAGGAAAGCCTCTACGTCGGGCTTTGCCATATAGCCTAAGGATTTGTCGCAAATCTTGCCGTCCTTGAATACGCCTATAAGCGGAATAGACGTAACGTTATAGCGCACCGCAAGGTCAATGTTCAAATCTATATCCACTTTGACAAAAACAGCCTTGTCCGAGTACTTTTCCGCCGCTTCTTCCATTATAGGGGTAAGAAGTTTACAAGGTCCGCACCAGGTTGTATAAAAATCGCATACAACGGGCTTGTTCCCTTTCAAAAGTTCGTCAAAACGTTCGATGTTTACCTTTTCCATTTATTTTTCCTCCATTGTTAAGTATGTGTAAAGTTCTTCGCATTTAATCGGCAACTGCGTGCCGTCAGCCATTTTTTTAACTGTCAAAACTCCCGTTTCAAGTTCCGTTCCACCAATTACGGCAACAAATTTTGCACCTGTTTTATCCGCATATTTCAACTGTGCCTTTACGCTTCTGCCCATATGGTCAACTTCGGCATACACGCCTTTCATCCTTAAATCAGACGCTGTTTTAAAAGCAAACGCGCGGCTTTCGCCGTCCATACCTGCAAGATAAATAACAGGCTTTTCATTTTCAGGGAAAGGCACGCCCGTATTTTCCATTAAAAGCAACAAGCGCTCTATACCTGCGGCAAACCCCATTGCAGGAAGGCTTGCGCCGCCCAGCTCTTCTATAAGCCCGTCGTATCTTCCGCCGCCGCAAACGGCGCCTTGCGCGCCTATCTGCGTGGAAACAAATTCGAAAACAGTCCTTGTATAATAGTCTAAACCCCGTACTATGTTTGAATTAACGCTATATTCAACGTTTTGTCCGTCAAGCAGAGCGCGTACCTTTTCAAAGTGATTTTTACAATCTTCACACAGATAATCTGTAATTTTAGGTGCGGTTTCAGCTATTTTCTTACAATTTTCCTCTTTACAGTCGAGCATTCTGAGCGGATTTTTATCAAAACGCGAACGGCAGTTTGCGCACATATTTTCAAGGTGCGGTTTAAAGTGTTTTTTTAGCGCTTTATTGTATTCATTGCGGCATATAGGGCACCCAATCGAATTAATTTCAAGTTTTACGCCTTTAATTTTAAGCTTATTCAAAAAAGCTGAAGCCGCAAAAATCACTTCCGCGTCCGTTTCCGGAGACGGAGACCCGAACACTTCTATACCGAATTGATGAAATTCCCTGAGTCTTCCAGCCTGCGGCCTTTCATAGCGGAAAGCAGGAGTTATATAATAAGTTTTTACTGGCAACGGAGAGTTTGCCAAACCGTTCTCTATAAACATTCTGGCAACGCCTGCCGTGCCTTCGGGCTTTAACGTAACCGAGCGTCCGCCTTTATCCTCGAAAGTATACATCTCCTTATTGACCACATCGGTGGTTTCGCCGACACCTCTGCGGAAAAGCTCGGTATACTCGAACACGGGGGTACGGACTTCTTTATAGCCGAACACCCTTGCTACTTCCCTTGCCGTATTTTCAATATGTTGCCATTTATAGGACTGTTCGGGCAGAACGTCCTTAGTCCCTTTGGGAATATTAATCATTTTCTCCTCTCAGTCTTAGTCGTTATCGACGGTTTCTCCGAAATATATTCTCAAACAGTCAATCGCGTCGTCATAGCCTTCTTCTGCGGCATCACGCCAATAACTGTTAGCTTTCTGTTCGTCCTTTTTAACCAACTCGCCCTTATAATAAATTTCACCCAGCTTATAAAGCGCTTCGCCTCTGGTATCCGCGTACCTGTCGTTTACGGATTTTTCCAAATAGCCCACGCCGATTTTGACGTCTTTTTTAACGCCTTCGCCTTGCAGATAGCATATTCCAAGGGCATATTGGGCGTCGCTGTCATACTTTTCGGCTTCTTCGTAAAGCTTTACGGCTTTTTCAACGTCTTTTTCAATCCCTACGCCATCAAAATAGCATTTGCCGAGCAAATACATTGCGTGGACTGAGCCCATATCCACCGCTTTCTTAAACCAATCGACCGCGGCAACGGCATCTTTTAAAACGCCTTCGCCTTGTAAATACATTTCTCCGATATCGCACGCAGCAATGCTTTCACCGTGTTCTACCGCTTTTTTATACCATTCCAAAGCCTTTTCGTAATCTGGTTCATCCGCGTTGCGGTAATAATTTCCCAAAGACAATTCCGCATCGGTCGAACCGGCCTGCGCCGCTTTAAAATAAATTTCCAAAGCTTTATCATCTTGGTCATCGTCACCGAAATAATACATATCGGCAAGCGCGTTCAAAGCTTCAGCATTGCCCTGTTTAGCAGCTTTTTTGTACCAAAGCTCGGCTTCTTCATCATTGTCTTCATAATATTTAAGGTATTCGGCATATTCGTTTTGCGCCGCCGCATCGCCCGTTTCCGCCAAACTAAGGTACCATTTCTTTGCAAGTTCCTTATCTGCTTCAATTACAGGCTTACCGTATTTCACGCCGTACTTATAGCATTCGGCAAGCTCCAACCCAGCCTTTATGTCGCCGGCTTCGGCAGCGCGTTCAAGCCAAAGCAACGCCTCGTCGTTATTTCCGCACTTGCAATCTTTGCCGTATTCCCTCATAGCAGGCGCATAACCTTTTTCCGCCGCCGTGCGCATAAACTCGGCCCACAATCTGAAATCTTTTACTTCGCCCTCGTCGTCTTCAAGGTCTTTTGCAAGGGAAAAAAGTTGTTCGCCGTCGAGCATGGCGCAAAGTTTTTTGGTTTCTTTATCGCCGGAATCCGATTGCGCGCCTGTTCCGCCTTTGCCTTTCACTATTTTAACAAGGCTGATTATGACGCTCAAAATCATCACCGCGCCGATTGCAATAAAAATGTAAATCATACATTTACCCCCGATATATGCTTGAAATAACGCTATTTAACTATAAAACGTACTTCTTTAAATCACGGTTTTTTGTCACGTTTTCAAGGTGTTCTTCAACATACTTCGCGTTTACCTCTACAGGTATCACAGGGTAATCGTTCCCACCTGCATTGAATGATATATCCTCCAAAAGTCTTTCCATTACGGTGTGCAGACGCCTTGCCCCTATATCTTCGGAAGTGGTGTTAATATCTTCGGAGACTTCGGCAATCTTTTCTATCGCGTCCTTTGTAAAACGCAAATCAATGTTGTCCACAGCCAAAAGCGCGGCGTACTGCGCGGTAATGGCGTTTTGAGGCTGAGTTAAAATATTTACGAAATCTTCCTTTGTCAGGCTCTTTAAGTCAACCTGTATGGGGAATCTGCCCTGAAGCTCGGGTATTAAATCCTCAACCTTTGAAACATGGAAAGCGCCTGCCGCAATAAACAGAATATAATCGGTTTTTATGGGACCGTACTTGGTCATTACCGTACAGCCCTCTACTATGGGCAGAATATCTCTTTGCACGCCCTCGCGCGAGACGTCCGCCCCCTGATTACCCTTTCCGGCAATCTTGTCTATTTCGTCAATGAAAATAATTCCGTCGTTTTCGGCGCGGCGTATAGCCTCCGCATTCGCCGCATCGTTGTCGATAAGCTTATCGGCTTCTTCGGCGATAATAAGATTTTTTGCCTCTTTAACGGAAATTTTACGCTTCTTTTTCTTGTGCATACCCATTCCGCTGAAAATTGAGCCCAAATCTATCGCAGCGCCGCTTCCCGGCGACAGTTCTAAGGGCTTGGGCACGTCGTCAACTTCTATTTCTATAAGCGTATTGTCGTATTTGCCTGCATGAATTTCTTCAACAAGCTTATCCTCGAACACTGCTTTCGCCGTTTCGCCGCGTTCGTCCTTTTTCATTTCAGAAAGAACTTTCGCAATACGCCTTTCGGCTACGGCGGAAGCTTTATAGCTGACTTCCTGCGTTTTTTCCTCTTTTACAAGCCTTATCGCACATTCGGCAAGGTCGCGCACCATTGATTCGACATCCCTGCCGACGTAACCGACCTCCGTATACTTGGTAGCCTCCACCTTTATAAAAGGCGCTTTGACAAGTTTAGCAAGCCGCCTTGCAATTTCCGTCTTGCCCACGCCCGTGGGGCCTTTCATAATAATGTTTTTAGGCGTTATTTCGTCCTGCAAGGCAGGTGAAAGCTGACTGCGGCGGTAACGGTTCCTCAAAGCTATTGCAACCGCCTTTTTCGCCTCGTCCTGTCCAATAATGTATTTATTCAGTTCGTGTACAATCTGTTTGGGTGTCAAATCCATAAAAAACTCCTTATCAAGCCGCCGCGCGCAGTTTTGCACGCATTTAATTTTTTCAGTGTGCGCGCTTAAATGACTTCCGTCCGCGCGCAATTTCTTAAATTGTTTCGCACTTTATATTGTCGTTGGTGAAAACGCATATTTCGCTTGCTATTTTAAGCGATTTTTTCGCAATTTCAGCCGCAGTGTATTCGGTATTCTGATAAAGCGCCCTTGCAGCCGCCAAAGCGTAGTTTCCGCCGCTGCCGATAGCCGCTATACCGTCGTCGGGTTCTATCACTTCGCCCGTACCGGAAACGATAAGCAAGGTCTCTTTATCGGCTACAATCATAAGCGCTTCAAGCTTTCTCACCGCTTTGTCGCTTCTCCAAAGTTCGGCAAGCTCGACAGCGGAACGCATAAGGTTGCCGGAGAACTTGTTCAGCATACCCTCAAACTTTTCGCTCAGCGAAAAGGCGTCGGAAACCGAACCGGCAAAACCCAGAATAACTTTTCCGCCGTATATCCTTCTGACTTTCTGCGCAGAATTTTTAAAAATTACGCTTTCGCCCATGGTGACCTGTCCGTCCCCCGCAATAGCCGTTTCACCCTTTCTTTTTACAGCGCAGATTGTAGTTGCATGAAATTCAGTCATAACTATTCTCCTTTAACTTTCTGCTTATTTAAGTTTTCTCTTAAATAACAGTTCTATAAATTCTTTCTTGTCTTTTTCAAAAAGCCTGAACATTTCGCCGTTAATAAGTTCTATATTTTTCTTCATTATAAAGTTAAACAGCGCGTTGTTCATTGTGTAAAACGCAATCAGTTCTTTACTTTCCGGATTTATCGCCGCTATTCCCAAAAACGCTTGCGTCCCACCCGAACCGGCGTCCATATAAACGGCTGTCTTATCAAACGGAACGCAGACCGTTCCAAACGCATCGTCGCCGCAGACGAATCCGCCATCCTTAATAACAGCCTCGGCTTTTAGAATTTCTTCCGCCTGTTCCAGCGGCATATCGGAAAAATTCCGTGTAATTTCTTCAAATCTCTGCATTTGCAGTTTTTTTCTAAGTTTTTGCCAAACAATCAAAAAGACGGCAAGCCCTATAAAAAATAAAGAAAATGCGCCTATCATTACGCCGTATGTAACAGGGCTTTCGTCATAGACACAACCGATAGCGACGCACAAAGGAACACAAACGACAAACCAGCCGATTATAAACGCAGTAAACACAACGTTGAATTTGAATATGTAGCCGGGCAGATTTTTCTTATCAAAGTTTAACTGTAAATATTTCATAAAAGTCTGCTTTTGAATTCCCTGATATTTTCCAAAGCCCTTCGGGCAAGGCAGGCATAGCGCTCTTTCTTGTCTTTTACCGTTTTTTCAAGCGGTTTCAAAATGCCGAAATTTGCGTTCATAGGCTGAAAATTTTCCGTTGCCCCCGATATATGCGCCGATAACGCACCCATAACGGTTGTACAGTCTAACTTTTGCGGAATATTTCCGTTCAGTTTTTCAAACATATGAGCGGCGGCAAGAATACCGCTTGCCGCGCTTTCGACATAGCCCTCTACGCCGGTAATCTGACCGGCAAAAAACACTTTGCCGTTACTTTTTAAAGAAAAATCTTCGTTAATGCAAGTCGGCGAATTTATAAAGGTATTTCTGTGCATAACGCCGTATCTTAAAAATTCTGCGTTTTTCAATGCCGGTATAAGCGAAAAAACACGTTTCTGCTCGCCCCATTTCAGATTTGTCTGGCATCCGACAAGATTATAAGCCGTGCCGTCGACGTTTTCCTTTCTCAGCTGTAACACTGCATAAAAGCGGTTTCCGTCTCTATCCCTGAGCCCTACGGGCTTGAAATTTGCATATCTCAAACTTTCGCGTCCGCGCGACGCCATGACCTCCAAGGGCATACAGCCTTCGAAAATTTCTCTTTTGTCAAAGTCATGCAGTACGGCCTTTTCCGCCTTTAAAAGCTCTTCAGTAAACGTTTCGTACTGCTCTTTATCAAGCGGACAGTTGACGTAATCATCTCCGCCCTTGCCGTATCTGTCACCAGTAAACGCGCAGTTAAAATCTATACTTTCTTTTGACACAATCGGGGCGGAAGCATCATAAAAATGCAATTGCCCCCCACATATACTTGAAATACTCGCAGAAAGCCTGTCCGTAGTAAGCGGTCCCGTTGCAATAATACACCAGCAATCGGGCACGCTTTCGACTTCTTTACACACAATATTTACGTTTTTACATTGTTTTAATTTTTCCGTAACATAGGACGCAAAAGCTTCCCTATCCACGGCAAGCGCGCCGCCGGCAGGCACCGCACAGGCTTCCGCCGCCTCCATAGTCAAAGAACCGAGAACGCGCATTTCTTCCTTTAACAGTCCGCACGCGTTTGAATACGGGTCTTTGCCTTTGAGCGAATTTGAGCACACAAGCTCGCAGAAGTTTCCGTCCGAATGGGCAGGGGTAAACGACTTCGGTTTTATGTCGTACAGATTGACCTCAACTCCCCTCTGCGCAAGATAATAAGCCGCTTCACAACCGGCAAGGCCTGCGCCGATAACGTCAATTTTCATTTTCGGGCAGTTCCGCGGTATAATCGCAGTCCTTATCGGAACATCTTATTTTACCGTTCTTTTTTATAAGATATTTGCCGCACTTAGGGCATTTACCGCCCGTGGCTACGTCCCAGCTCAAAAATTTACACTCGGGATACCCTGTACAACCGAAATAAATTTTGCCTGATTTTGAACTCATTCTCCTCATAGGCTTTCCGCAGTCGGGGCAGATACCTTCAAGTTTTTCGCCCTCTTTTTCAATATCCTTTGAAACATAGGGGCGTTTTGCCGAGCATTGGGGGCATTCAAGATACTTGCCGTATTTACCGTGCTTCAAAAGCATACCCGAGCCGCACTCCGTACATTTCTCGTCGGTAGCCTCCGCGTCTATCGGAAGAATAGAAGAACATTCGGGATAATTGGGGCATGCAAGGAATTTACCGTACTTGCCGCTTTTTACCACCATATTTGCGCCGCATTTGGGGCAACGCATAGGCGATATTTCAGCGTCGCTTTCGCTTACGATATTTGAACAGTTAGGATAGTTGGAACACGCAAGATATTTACCGTACTTGCCTATTCTTCTAATCATAACGCTTCCGCATTTTTCGCATATTACGTCCGTTTCTTCATCGCCGTCTGTGGACGCCGTTTTAAGCTGTTCGGCAAAACCGGGGTAAAAATCTGCAATTATTTTATGCCAATCGCAGCCGCCCTCTTCGATTTTATCCAAATCGTCCTCCATATGCGCAGTAAACCCTACGTCCATAATGTCGGTAAAGTATTTTAAAAGCATATCTGTTATCAAGTACGCAACATCGGTCGGAACCATATATTTCCCGTCTTTTTTAACGTATTTACGTTTATTGAGTACGGAAATAATAGAAGCGTAAGTTGACGGTCTGCCGATACCCTTTTCTTCCATAGCCTTGACAAGCGAAGCGTCCGTATAACGGTAAGGGGGCTTTGTAAATTTCTGTTCCTTTGAAAATTCGTTCATTCCGAGTCCGTCGCCCTCGTTCAAAGGAGGCAGAAGCTTTGCAGTCTCTTCTTCCTCGTCCTTTTCTTTCTGTGCGTCCTGATATGCCGCCGTATAGCCTGCAAACAGCATAGCTTTGCCGCTGGCTTTGAATATATAGCCCGAATTTTCGGCTTCTATCTGCATTGAATTGTATTGCGCTTCAGCCATCTGTGAAGCTATAAACCTGTCGTAAACAAGCTTGTAAATATTGTAATGCTTTTTATCAAGACTGTTTTTAACGCTTGCAGGCGTAACGCTCAGATTAATAGGACGTATAGCCTCGTGCGCGTCCTGCGCGCCTTTCTTTGTGGCGTAAAAATTGGGCTTATCCGGCACATATTCGGCACCGTAAGTATTTTTTATAAACTCCAAAGCGTTGTCCTGCGCTTCCTTTGCAACGCGCACCGAGTCCGTTCTTATATAAGTTATAAGCGCTATATGGTCGCCGCCGACATCCATACCTTCATACAGATGCTGCGCTATAAGCATGGTTTCAGGCGAGGTCATACCGAACTTATTGGAAGCGTCCTGCTGTAAAGAAGAAGTTGTAAAAGGCGCGGGCGCGTGCTGTTTTGTTACGCCCTTTTTGACTTTGGCAACGGTAAATTTGCCTGCCCTAACTTTCCTTTCAATTTCTTCGGCAACTTCCGGCGGCACGCTTTCGCCGTTCTTTTTGCACTGATATACGGCTTTAAAAGGCGCGTAATTTTTTTCTTCGTCCTGTAAAAAGGCGTTCATAACCCAATAGCCCTCGGGTTTAAATGCCTGAATTTCACGCTCTCTGTCAACAATAAGCCTCAACGCCACAGACTGCACACGACCCGCGGAAAGCCCGTTCTGTATGCGTTTATTTAAAAGAGGAGACAGTTTGTAACCTACAAGTCTGTCCAAAACTCTTCTTGCCTGCTGCGCGTCAACCAGATTGACGTTTATTTTACGGGGGTTCTTCAACGCGTTCTGCACCGCAGAGGGGGAAATTTCGTTGAATTCTATCCTGTTCGCCGCATTCTCGTCAAGTCCCAAAACTGACTGCAAATGCCAGCTTATCGCCTCGCCTTCGCGGTCGGGGTCGGTTGCAAGATAAACTTTACCGCTCTTTTTAGCCTCGGCGGAAAGCCTTTTTATAACTTCCTTTTTGGACGGTGTAATTTCATATTTAGGCTCGAAATTTTCGGTTATTTTTACGCCCAAAGTGCGTTCGGGCAGGTCCCTTACATGTCCGCCGGAAGCGTCCACCCTGTATTTCCCCTTTAAATATTTGGAAATTGTTTTCGCCTTGGAAGGCGACTCAACTATAATCAAATCCATAAATTAATCTCCTTATATGAGAACGGACGAATCCGTAAGTCAATTTGCGGCGGCATAGCGGTTACCGCCCAAACGTACAACCGCGCCTTTTATTTCAAGCGAAGAAATTACAGGTATCAGCCTGAACGGCGGAACGCCTAAAACTTCCGCAAGTTCTGAAATGCCTGACGCGCCGTTTTCCTTAATCACATCCAACAGTTTCTCTTCATCAGACGTAAAAGTTTGCTGACCGTGCGTTTTAAAGTCTAAACCAAAATAAGAGAGAATGTCAAACGTATTTTCCGCAAGATGCGCGTAATTTTTTATAATATGATTGCATCCCTCGCCCGAAGTTACGCCTATGCCGTAAGGGAAAGCAAACGTCTCCCTGCCGTATTCTTCGGAATATTCGGCAGTAATAAGTGCGCCGCTCTTCTTGCCTGCAGAAACTATCAGTGTTCCCTCGGAAAGCCCTGCGATAATTCTGTTCCTTATAGGAAAATTATGCCTTTGCGGAGGAATTTCAGGCGGATATTCGCTTAAAAGAAGTCCTCGCTTTTCAACGGTTTTTATAAGATTAGCATTAACCGCAGGATAAACATGGTCGAACCCGTAAGCCAAAACGGAAATAATTCTGCAGTTCTGCGCGCCGCCCTCGCATACCGCCGCATCGGCGCCGTCCGCCATTCCCGTGACAACCACAAACTTTTCGGAAAGCTCTTTCGCAATCTTTTTGGTCTTTGCGGTTATATCGGGCAACGTTCTCCTTGAACCCACCACTGCAAAACATCTTTCTTTTAACAGTTTCAAATTGCCTTTGCAATACAAAACGATAGGCGGCAACGCAGTATTTTTAAGCGCCTGCGGATAATCTTCGGAAAAATAAGTTACGCACGTTACGCCTTTTATTTTCAGCGATTCGAGAACTTTATTTCTGTAATTAACGTCGTAAAAATCGGCTTTCACTTTATTATATACGCCGGCAGGAAGTGTTTTAATCAGATTTTTTTCATATTTCACAAAATCGGGACGGGAATTTTCAAGCCCCGAAAGCAGTTGTTTTCTTTGATTGTATGTAAGCTGAAAAAACGAACAAAGCGTTATTAAATTTATTTCATCCTCATTGTACATAAGCTCAGTTATCGGAATCGTAACTTCTGTACGACGCCGCCTCTAAAATATGTTCGGGCGCAATATTTTCGCAAAATGCCAAATCGGCAATCGTTCTTGCAACTTTTATAATTCTTGAACGGGCGCGCGCAGAAAGACGCAAAGTTTCAAACGCGGCGCGTAAAATATCTTCGCATTCGGAAGAAAGCCTGCAATATTTTTTAATCTGTTTTTCACCCATAGCGGCATTGACGGCGCACTCTTCGCCCTCAAAACGCAGCCTTTGCACCGCGCGCGCCTTTTCCACCCTTGCTTTGACTTCCGCGCTCGTCTCGCCGTCCGTCGAACCTGCCAAATCTTCGTATTTTATCCCGTCGACTTCAACCTGCAAGTCTATTCTGTCAAGCAACGGACCCGAAATTTTACTTTTGTATTTATGAACCTGTGCAGGCGTGCAGGTACAGGTAAGGTAAGCTGAACCGTAATTTCCGCACGGACAGGGGTTCATACTTGCACAAAGCATAAAATCCGCAGGGAAAGAAACCGCTCCGCCAGCTCTTGCAACGGTTATAACTCTGTCTTCAAGGGGCTGACGCAATGATTCAAGCGTTCTTCTCGAATATTCGGGCAACTCGTCCAAAAACAAAACGCCTTTATGCGCCATGGATATTTCGCCGGGATGTATTTTTGTGTTTCCGCCGCCGCAAAGCGCCACTACGGTGGATGTATGGTGAGGCGTCCTGAAAGGTCTTAAAGAAACTATTCCGTCCTCGGTAAGCGTGCCTGCGACGGAATGAATTTTCGTAACCTCCAAAGCCTCGTCAAAAGTCATATCGGGCATAATAGTGGGAATACAGCGCGCAAGCATAGTTTTACCCGTACCGGGAGGACCTGCCAAAAGCAAATTATGGCCGCCGGCTACAGCTATTTCAAGCGCGCGTTTTGCAACTTTCTGTCCGCGCACCAATGAAAGGTCGTAATTATACTTTTGGGCGTTCGCCTCGGAATGAAAACTTTTCTGCGCTACGGGCGCAAAAGTTTCTTCCCCCGTAATAAGCCCAACAACGTCCCTGAGGTTTTTCATAGCGTAAACCTCAGTCCCCTCTATATAACTTGCTTCGTTCGCATTTGCCGCAGGTATTATAAAGCGCTTAAAGCCTTTTGCTTTTGCGGAAATTAATATGGGCAAAATGCCCGTTACGGGTCTCAGCGAGCCATCCAACGCAAGTTCGCCCAAAAACACCGTACCTTCGGTATTCGCCGTAAAACGGTCGGCGGCGATAAGAATACTGACCGCAAGAGGCAAATCGTATTGCGAACCCTCCTTTTTAATGTCCGCAGGGGCAAGGTTTATTGTGATTTTGTTTACGGGGAAGTTCATTGCGCTGTTTTTTATAGCCGCGCGCACCCTTTCTTTACTCTCTTTTACCGCGGCGTCGGGCAAACCGACCAAATCAAAAGATACCATGCCCTTATTTATGTCAGTTTCCACCTCTACGGGCACCCCGTCAAGTCCGCAGAGCGTAAAACTCGTTATTTTAGAAAGCATTTTTCCACCTTTGCATACAAAATTTAAAAGCTCCCGCGCATAGCGAGAGCTTTTTTTAATTACTTTATTTCTGCAATCTTTGCAGCCTTGCCGGTCAGACCGCGCAGGTAGTAAAGCTTGGCGCGTCTTACCTTACCGCGTTTAACAACGGCAATCGACGCGATTTTGGGCGAGTGAAGAGGGAACGTCCTCTCTACGCCTACGCCGAAAGAAAGTCTTCTTACGGTGAAGCTTTCTCTTATTCCGCCGTGCTTTTTGGCAATTACAACGCCTTCGAAATTCTGAATTCTTTCTTTCGTACCCTCGATGACCTTGAAGCCGACCTTAACGGTATCGCCTACGTTGAATACGGGCACTTCCGCCTTCATATTCTCCTTTTCTATGGCTTCCACTAAACCTTTCATCTTAAACCTCCATATAATTAAGACATTCTTGCATAAGCAGAGGACTGTCCGAAGTCGAAAACTATATTATCAAATAAAACCTGAAATTGCAACTCATTTTAGGGGGTGTGTCGCAATTTTCACAAAACTATTTTAGGGCGGTTTTGCCATATTATATATAATATGTATGCGTTTTGCCCGTAAACAGCCGCTATATTATCTTGCTGTATCCGTAAGAATTTACCACGGCGTCCACTTTTACGCATTTACGGCAAAGAGGACACTCCGCAGCCGTATATGAGGAATAGTCGGGAACGTCCTCTACTCCGAATAGCTTATACACGGGCACATTGCACTTAAATTCACCGCCGAATACGGTTGCGACGGCAACGGGCATTCCTCCGTAATAAATTATTCCCTCTACAACGCTTTTAACGTCCTTACCCGTCGTAGCCGAAGCCGTCAGAAGCATTACCCTTTTACCTTTGACGTAAGGCAGAAAATTATCGCGCAGAAGCAGTTTATCGTTAGAAATTTCAGGTGAAATAACAGCGATATCCTGCCCCTTGTTTATATGTGAATGGCTGAGGTAATGCGCAATGAAAGACCCGACCATTTTCATCCTATCCAAAGTTATAATTGTATCTACGGGCGTCGCGTTCAACATATCGGCAAAAAGTTTTGCCGCAGCCTTTGACGAATTGAGCCCTGATTTGACCTCGGTCATGTCCACGCAGTAATTTACATGCGAATGACGCGTGGCAAAGTGCCCGGGGATTATCTTTATTTTAACGTCCCTTGTCGCTTTTGAAAAAATATCGTAAGCTCTTCTTTCCATTTTTCACCTCTTGAATTATTTATGCGCTGAATGCGTTTTCTATATGGTTAAGCTCGCCCTTGAAAATCTCTATTATATCAAATCTTACGGTACAGTCAATTACTTGACCTGAAAAAAAATAGTTTGCCCCCATAATATATCGCCGTTTCCTGCTTTCCGTCACCGCTTCGGACGGCGCCCCGAAATCGTCTGAAAGTCTCGTTTTTACCTCTACAAAGGCGTAAACGTCGTCTTTTTTGGCTATTATGTCTATCTCGCCGAAAGGGTTTTTGTAATTTTTTCCGATTATCTTCCAACCAAGACGTTTAAGATACTTCCGCGCCTGCTTTTCCCCTGCTTTCCCTAGATTTAAATTGTGCGTGTCTTCACTTCTTAACTTTGCCATTTTTTTGTAAAACTTTTTCGGTGGATAGGGCATATCCCTGCACGAATTATACCTTCAATATGCTTTTTAGTACCGTAACCTTTATTTTCCTCAAAGGCGTAATCGGGGTATTTTACCGCATATTCGTCCATTAACGCATCCCTGTATTCTTTTGCGATAATCGACGCCGCGCCTATGGAATAACTGTAAAAATCCCCTTTTATTATACTTTTCTGCCCGATTTCTATATCAAGTTTCATATTGCCGTCCACTAAAACGAAATCAGGTCTTATTTCAAGGCTTTTAACAGCGTTTTTCATACAAAGCCTTGTGGCTTCGAGTATGTTTATTTCATCTATAATCTGCGGTTCAACGCAGCATATTGCGTAGGCAATCGCTTTTTCTTTAATTAATCCGGCAAGATATGCGCGTTTTTTATGCGTAAGTTTTTTACTGTCGTCAACGCCGTCGATAATGTCATTATGCGGCATAATGACCGCGGCGCAAACCACAGGTCCTGCAAGAGGACCTCTTCCGACTTCGTCCACGCCGCAGACGTTTTTAAAGCCGTCGGCGGTTAGCTCTCTTTCGTATTTCAGTTTGTCCATTAAAATTTAAGCCCCTTTACGTCCTCGGGAGTATCAAGGGTAATTCTGCCCAATTTCCCTTTACGGAAATCGTCTATAACCGCCCTTTCCCCTCTTTCATAGTCAAATTCGCCGCCACGCACGAGAAACTGCCTGACTTCGCATACTTTTTCAAGCATTTCGAGGGGCGTACCGCCCGTAATAGAGTATCTTTCAAGCAGTCTGCGCGGATATTTTTCAGAAAGTTCTTTCAAAAGCGCAAGCGCAATATCGTCAATGTCCAAAATGTCGTCGTTAATGCTTCCTGCAAACGCGAGGTGAGTTGCAAGATATTGGTTATCAAACGCAGGCGGCATTGTTCCGGGGGTGTCTAAAAGCTCAAAGCTTTCACACCTAATCCATTGCTTGCCCCGTGTTACGCCTGCCTTGTCGCCCGTCTCCGCGCGTCTTGACCCGGCAAGAAGATTTATTAACGTAGACTTGCCCGTGTTGGGCACGCCTGCCACCATAAAACGGAAGACTTTATTATACCCTTTTTCAAGCGCCTTTGCGCGTTTTTCGGCAACGATTTTTTCAATTGCCCCCAATATATCACGCTTTGACGAGGTGTTTGCCGCATTTATCCTGACCGCCACCGCACCCTGTTCTCTGATTAATTTCAAAAGAACGTCCGCTCTTTCGTCTGCGAGGTCGCCCTTATTCAAAACGTACAAAACAGGTTTGTTGTTGGCTAATTTTTTAAGCCTGAGATTGAACGAAGCCGCAGGACAGCGCGCGTCCAGCACAAAAATAACACCGTCCACAAGCGACAGATTTTCTTCCATCATTCTCATTGCTTTGGTCATATGACCGGGAAACCATTGTATCGTTTTCATTTCTTATCTCCGCCAAGCAGGTCGGGACGGCGCATACGCGTCAGTTTTAATCCCTCGGACGCACGCCAATCGTCTATCTTCTTATGGTCGCCGGACAAGAGCACTTCCGGCACTTTCAGCCCCTTATACTCAGCAGGTCTTGTGTACTGAGGATATTCCAGCCCTGCGCCCGAAAAACTTTCATCGACCAATGAACCGCCGGAAATTACACCGTCCACATAGCGCGCCACACAGTCGCAAACAACCATTGCAGGCAGTTCGCCGCCGGTAAGAACATAATCACCGATGGAAATCTCTTCGTCAATGAAAAGGTCAATAACTCTTTGGTCGACCCCCTCGTAATGACCGCACAGCAAAAGAAGACTATCATAGCCCGTAAGTTCGAAAACCTTGCTTTGCGTAAAAGTCTGTCCCTTTGGCGAAAGATAAATTCTTCTTGCCTCGTGACGGGGGTCTACTGCCTCTATCGCAGAACCTATTGGCTGGGGCATCATAACCATTCCGGCTCCGCCGCCGAAAGGATAATCGTCGCACTTGAAGTGCTTGTTTTCGGCAAAATCTCTTATATTGACTATTTCTATGCCTATTTTTCCCTCTGCCTGCGCTCTGCCTATTATGCTCTCTTTAAGCGGCGCAAACATATCGGGGAAAAGCGTCAGTATTGTAATTTTCAAACCGAAACTTCCTTAAACCTCTTTTTATTCACGGTTATTTGTTTATTCTGCACGTCAACGCTTTCTATGACGCCCTCCGCCGCCGCAAAACTTACTTGTCCTTTGGCGCATTTAAGCGTATAGACGTCCGTTCTTGCAGGAGTGACGGAAATCACTTCGCCTATGACTTCGCCCGACGACGTCACAACCTCGCAACCCGTTAAATCTGCGATGTAAAACCTACCTTCGGGCAGTTCGGGCATATCAGAACGCTCCGCCTCTATTTCTTTTCCGCGCAAAAATTCGGCAGCGTTTCTGTCGAACACGCCTTTAAAAGAAATATAACCTATTTCCCCTTGTGCGCGCACGTTCAGAACGCCGTACTCTACGCCGTCAATATACACGCGCTTTACGCCTATAAGGTCCTCCGCGCTGTCGCAAAGCGCCTTAAATTTAACTTCGCCCCTTATTCCCTGGGGCTTAACTATCAACGCAACTGTCAATCTGTCCATGACCGAATATTAATTCCGTAAAATTCCTGATTTTAAAAATCGCACAACGGAAATTGTGCGATTTTACAGTTTTAAACTTTTTCTTTAATTTCCACGGTATAGCGCTTAGAGCCGCGCGGCGTGCAGGAGCCGACAAGCGTTCTCAGCGCCTTAGCTATTTTGCCCTGCTTGCCTATAACTTTGCCCATATCGCCCGAATCGAGAAGAACGGTAACTTCTATTACCTGTTCCTTTTCCTCGACGACGTATTCCGCTTCATCCTTTTTTTCGGCAAAAGTGCCTACGACGTATTTTATAAGTTCCAATACGTTGTTTTCCATTTTTTACTCCCTCGGGCGCGTTAAATAAGGGATATATGCGCCCCAATTGAAATTTTGCAATACCCGAAACGTCCGTCCGCCGCCCAAAAAAACAAGTTGTTTTAAGCGACAGCGCGGCAAAACCGCACGAAAAAATCAGGCGGTTTTATCAGTCTTTCTTTTTCTTGTCGTTGGTCTTGGGCGCGGAAAGCTTCTTGCTCTGTTCCATTGCGCCGACCTTTACAAGGTAGCTTTTAACCGTTTCCGTGGGCTGAACGCCTTTTGCAAGCCACTCTTTCGCCTTTTCTACGTCAATATTGATTTCCGCAGGGGTTTTAAGGGGGTCAACGTAACCGATTTTGTCGATATATTCGCCCGAACGCGCCTTTCTCGAATCGATAACCACTACGCGGTAGAATGGGCTCTTTTTGTCGCCCATTCTCGTAAGTCTCATTTTAACTGCCATTTTTTTCTTTCTCCTGAATATATAAAAATTTTTATTTTTTATCGTTATTTAAGGCATATATGGGGGTCTACGCAATTTTTCTGCAATTTTTTACCCCTTTAAGCCGTTTAAAAAGGCAACCGCCTTTTACCGCCTTTAAGCTGTTTCATAAGCTGCTTTGTCTGCTCAAACTGCTTTAAAAGCTGGTTTATTTCCTGCACCGTAGTTCCGCTGCCCTGCGCTATGCGTTTTTTGCGCGAACTGCTGATAATTGAGGGTTCTGCACGCTCGCGCCCCGTCATCGAAAGTATTATCGCCTTTGTGCGTTCTATCTTCTTTTCATCGATGTCGTCGGCTTTGACCTTGCCGCCCATATTCGGCATCATCGCAAGCAACGCCTGAGCGCCGCCCATCTTCTTCATACTTTCAAACTGTACCAGATAGTCTTCTAAGGTAAAGGTGTTTTCAAGCATCTTTTTCTGCATTGCCTTCGCCTGCTCTTCGTTTACGACTTCCTGCGCCTTTTCAATCAACGTCAGCACGTCGCCCATTCCGAGAATACGGGAAGCCATTCTGTCAGGGTAAAAAGGCTCCAAATCGGTCAGTTTTTCGCCGACGCCTATAAACTTGATGGGTTTGCCCGTGACCGCCTTTATGGAAAGGCACGCGCCGCCCCTTGTGTCGCCGTCAAGCTTGGTAAGGATAACACCCGTTACCTCAAGTCTTTCGTTGAAAGTCTTTGCAACGTTTACGGCAACCTGTCCCATCATACTGTCTACGGTGAGAAGAATTTCGCAAACGTCCACCGTCTTTTTGATGTTTTCAAGCTCCTGCATAAGCGGCTCGTCTATTTCAAGCCTGCCTGCGGTATCTATAACAACCGTGTCATATCCCATTGAACGGGCATAATCTACGGCTTCCTTTGCCGTTTTTACGGGGTTCTGAGTACCCTTTTCAAAAACTTCCGCGCCAGCCTTGCCGCCGACGACTTTAAGCTGGTTTATCGCCGCAGGGCGGTAAATATCACACCCCACCAAAAGAGGCTTCTTTCCGCTCTTTTTTAAGTTGACCGCAAGCTTGCCGCACATCGTCGTCTTGCCGGCGCCCTGCAAACCGCACATCATTATGACCGTAGGCGGTTTGGGCGAAACGTTGAGCTTCTGGTTTGTTGAACCCATCAGCGCGATAAGTTCGTCGTTTACGATTTTAATAACCTGCTGCGCAGGGTTAAGACTTTTTAAAATTTCCTGTCCGACAGCTTTTTCCGATACCAGCCTGCAAAACTCTTTGGCAACCTGAATATTCACGTCGGCTTCCAAAAGCGCAACGCGCACCTCGCGCATGGCAGTCTTTATTTCAAGTTCGGTAAGTCTTCCGCGCTTAGTCAGCTTGGAAAATATGTGGTTTAATCTCTCCGATAAAGAGGAAAATGCGCCCATACGCCACCTAATCTTCGCCCGATTTCTTTCTTCCGTACACCGCTCGGGTGCCGTCTGAGTTTAATGTCTCTGCCGATTGCGGATTGTCCAATAGCCGCTCCGCCTCTTCGGCATAGTCCTTTTGTAAAATTAATTCAAGCTTTTTCAATTCGCCCGACGCTTCGGGAAAAGCCTTTTTAAACTTTTCCGCCCAAGCTCCTGCCTCTGTAAACGCAAGCGACGTTTCAAGGCACATTTTGGCAAGTCTGCGGCTGAACTGCAGCTTTTCTTCATATTCTTCAAGCTGTTTTTTGCAGGTCTTCAAACACTCCGAAACGCCCTGTCTTGTAATTCCCTTTTGCTCGGCTATTTCCGAAAGGGTCAAATCAAGGTTAAAATACAAATCGGTAATTTCCTGCTGGGTCGGGGTCAAAAGCCCCCTGTAAACATCCCAAAGCCTGATAAAAGAAACTTTGTCCATAGTTTGCTTTTTAATTTTACAACGCACAACACACCGTTGTCAAGTATTTTTACTTTACAAAACGCTTTATTTTTTTGCGCGTTTTAACATAAAGCTTTATTTTATAACAAAAAACCGCGTAAAAATTTCACAAATGCTTTAAATTGACACAAAACCGCCGTTTATGATAGAATTTTATTGATTTTAGGGGAAGTGATTTATATGTGTAAAGATATAGACAACATTCTTTACGACACAGCGTCCTCCACGGTAGACAAAAAGTTCACGTTCGGCATCCCGGGCGACGCCGACGGCTATGAAGAGACTTTATATATTACACGCGACGGCAAATATTTTATCTACACAAACGGCGGACCTATGTCTAAATATCCGAAAGAAAACATTACGCCTATCGCGCGCGAAGACGTTAAAAACTGGATGCTTTCACACTGAAACAATAAAACAAACCCTGCGGCTTTGCCGCAGGGTTTTTATAATTTATCTTAAATTTTTTCGCCTTATTTGCTTTCCGCTTCCGCATCGGGGCTGTTATAACCCAAATGTTCGGCGGCAGAGCTGTCGATAAGCGCTTCGCCGTCGACGTTCGGTCCGTCCTGTCCTCCGCCGGACAAAGGCAAACCGTTGTTCTTATCTTTACCGTAAAGCACTTTAAGAAGTATAGGCGTAAGAATCGAGGAAATCAGAATAAGGAATACCGTCATAATCATAAATTCCGACGGAAGAGCAAACGCGCCCAAACTTTCGCTTGTAACCGTTCCCGTAACTATCAGCGCAACCTCGCCCCTCGCCATCATTCCTACTCCGCCGATTGCACTTTCACGCCAATTGTACTTGAAAGCTTTAAATACAGCGCCGCAGCCTAAAATTTTACCTATAAGTCCCATAAGCACGGCAAGTACGGCAAAAAGAAGTATGCTCGGGTTCAGCCCTGCAAATTTAATACTCGACATACCGATATTTGCAAAGAAAACGGGGGCAAAAATCGTATAGGTATTGACTTCTACTTTTTTATCCGTATATTCGCTCGCGCGGTGAACGGTGGACAGCACTACGCCGGCAAGGAACGCGCCTGTTATATCCGCAACCCCGAAAATTTCTTCCGCAAGCCAGCTGTATAAAAAGCATACGGCAAGCGAAAACACGGGTATTCTGTGAGTTGCGGGCCATCTTTTATCAAGCCATTTAAAAAGTTTTGAAATTCCCCAGCCTGCAAGTATAGCAAAAACAAAGAACAGGATAATCATAATTATCGTGCCGTAAATCTGCCCTTTGAACCACTCAAAACCGTTTGCGTAGTTTTCTCCGCCGCCTGCCTGCGACTTTGCAATACCCGTAACTACGGACAGAAGCACAATGCCGATTACATCGTCTATGATAGCGGCGGAAACAATTGTCGTGCCGAGTTTCGTATTGATTTTACCGAGTTCTTTAAGCACCGAAACAGTGATTGCAACGCTTGTCGCGGTGAGTATGGTACCTATGAAAATACTGCGGAAAATGCCTGCCGTGTCCTGCACGCCGAGCCCGACCCCTCCGAAAGGAATTGAAATGACAAAACCCAGAATAAGGGGAATCATTACGCCTGCAAGCGCAACCAAAACGGCGACAAGCCCCGTAGATTTAAGTTCTTTAAGGTTTGTTTCCAGACCTGTCGAGAACATCAGAAGCAATACGCCTATCTTTGAGAATATTCCCAGCGCATTGTCTTTTGGCAACGCAAGCAAGGTCCAATATCCCTCTCCCTCGAAGCCGATAAGCGAAAAACCGCAGAAATCGCCGAATATTGCGGGGCCGACCAAAAGACCGGCAATAATATAGCCCAGCACCTGCGGCATTCCGATTTTTCTGAAAACCAACCCCAAAAATTTGGTAGTAATCAGAATAATCGCAAGCACCATACAAAAGCCGTCCGCACACTCCGCACCCTAACAGCCAAACGCAGGACGAAATAAAGCAT
>RYWC01000126.1 GCA_003979335.1 Clostridia bacterium | reverse complement strand
GTACCCGTTCATAAGAGAGCTTATCGACTCTGCCCAGCTTAATTCGATAATCGAGGGCGTCAAAGGGTTTGTAACAAATCTTCTAAGCGGCAACGTAACCGAGCTTGCAGAAATTTCAACAAAAGTTCAGACCGCTTACGCAGATTTTATTCATCTTCTGCAAAATAAGCTTACGCAGGTTATTTTAAGCGGACTTCTGCTTCTTCTTATTATAATCATAAGCAAATGGTTTGCAGGGCTCGGCAACTACGCCACCGCGTCGGTCATAAACGATAAAATGGCTCTGCGCGCCGAACAGCCGTTCCTGGGCACGCTCATACGCAACCTTAAAAACGCGTCGATATATAACGCAATTTACATTCCCCTCTCAGTTCTGTACGATTTGGTAATAGGCGTAGGAATGTTCTTCCTGTTCTTCTTCCTTTTAAACAGTGTACTCTACTTCTTTATCTGCCTGTTCTTCTTCGTTCTTGCAATAGTATTCTCGATAACGGTAAAAATGACGTTTACCTGCGACTGGTTGCCTGCGCTCATCCGCGGCAAAATGAAACAGGGCGAAGCAATAAAATACACCTTTTCACGCAAGAGAAAAAACACTTTTAACGTAATGTCCAACTTTACGGTGATTGTTCTTATCGTGTTCGCGCTGAACGTCGCGGCGCTAATTCTGACTGTAGGCGTGGGGCTTCTTATAACGGTTCCTGCAAGCTATGCAATAATAATCTGCTTTGAACTCGTCAATTATTACGACAGGGAAGAGATAAAATATTCAATTGACAAGAACACGATTATTTCCCCGGCAAAAGAGCGCGCCCTCTCGCGCGAGGAATTTTTCCGCGGCGGAGAAGAGTAATTTTGACTTTAAAGCCGTAAAAAACATTAATACGGAATGAATTTATTTGAATTTTATAAATTTTTTGAAAATCTCTCTTTACAACGGAGAGATTTTTTTATATAATCTAATAGGGTTAAGCGCATTACGCGCAAGCCTTTTTCAACATAAGCATATCTTAGGACAAGTCCGTATAAGATATTTAAGGAGGGAAAATGGGTTATAAGGAAATTTATCAGGATTGGCTTTCGGACGAAAGGCTGAACGAAGAAGCGAAGGCCGAACTTGATGTTTTAAAAGATAATAAAGAAGAAACAGAATACCGCTTCGGCGCAGAACTTGAATTCGGAACCGCCGGCATGCGCGGAATAATAGGTTACGGCACGAATATGATGAATGTTTACACCGTAAAACGCGCGACTCAGGGACTTGCGGAATTTATTAAATCGAAGGGTGCGGAAGCAATGTCTCGCGGCGTGGCAATTTCTTACGACACACGCCTTAAAAGCGACGAATTTGCAACGGCTGCCGCGGAAGTGCTTGCCGCGAACGGCATAAACGCATATAAATTTAACGACGTACACCCCGTACCTATGCTTTCGTTTGCGGTAAGGGAACTCAAAGCGTTTGCAGGCATAATGGTCACAGCCTCCCACAATCCCAAGCAGTATAACGGTTACAAAGTTTACGGCGAAGACGGCGCGCAGATGAGCCCCGACGATACAGCGGTTGTCGTAAACTATATTCAGCAGATAAGCGACTATCTGGGCTACGCCGTCCCCACTGCCGAACAGGTTAAAAAACATATTAAACCTGTACCCTCAAAAGTGGACAAAAAGTATTATAAAGAACTTAAAAAACTCACCCTTTCAAAAAAAGCGGTAAAGGCGTGCGGTAAAGGGCTTAAACTTGTATACACCCCCGTTCACGGTTCGGGTTATGTTCCCGTTACGACTATTCTTAAAAAAATAGGCATAAACGCAACGGTCGTAGAAGAACAGATTAAAAAAGATACCGACTTTTCAACCGTCGAAGTTCCCAACCCCGAATTTAAAGAGACGCTTTCCCTCGGCATAAAGCTTGCGCAGAAAATCGACGCGACAGTCGTATTCGGCACAGACCCCGACAGCGACAGGCTGGGCGTCGCAGTAAAAAATAAAGAGGGCGAATTTGAAGCGCTTTCAGGCAATCAGGTCGGCATACTGCTCCTCGACTATATTTTAACAAGGCTTAAAGAGGACTGCAGTCTTCCAAAGAACGCGGCCGTTGTGAAGTCATTTGTAACCACAGGTATGGCAAGACCCATCTGCCAGAAGTACGGCGTAACGCTTTTTGAAGTACCTGTAGGTTTTAAATTCATAGGCGAAAAAATCAAGGAATGGGAAAAAGACCGCACATACTCATACGTCTTCGGCTTTGAAGAAAGTTGCGGCTACCTCCGCGGCACTCACGCAAGGGATAAGGACGCGGTCGTCGCTTCGATGCTGTGTGCGGAAATGGTCTGCTACTATTCATACGTCGGCAAGACCGTTTACCAGAGATTGCAAGAAATTTACAGCGAATACGGTTACGTTTTAGACTGCAACGTTTCAGTTCCCTTTAAGGGGCTGAACGCTATGAAAGATATGAACGCAGTCGTAGACAGCCTGAAAGTAAAGCCCGCGACGGAATTCGATATTTATAAAGTTGCCACCGTAAGAGATTATTCCAAGAACGTTAAAACTGACGTAGCTACGGGCGCGACCTCTGAAATAGGCTCCCCCCTTACCAACTGCGTTTACTACGAACTTGAAAACGGAAGCTTTATCTGCGTACGCCCCTCAGGCACGGAACCCAAGCTTAAAATTTATTATTCGGTAAAATCGCGCAACAAAGCCGAAGCCGAAGAAGCGCTTGAAAGAATGCAGAAAGCCGTAAAAAAACTATTAAAAGTATAAATTAAAATCAAATCACCGCCGTGCGCAGGAAGCGCAC
>RYWC01000125.1:1201-2828 GCA_003979335.1 Clostridia bacterium | reverse complement strand
AGTATATAAAAAAATAAAATTAAGTATTAAAAAAGCGCCGTTTTGAAAACGGCGCTTTTTGATGCGGTTTATTGTTTTTCTGCTTTTTGTACAGGTTCTTTTTCTGTTTTCGCAGGGGTTTCTTCAGCAACAACTTTGCGGCTTATTATAATGTGTCTGGGGCACTTCGCAACGCATGTAAGACAGCCTGTGCACTTAGAATAGTCTATTTCAGGCAGGTTGCCGTTCATTGTTATCGCGCCGTGGGGGCAGGATTTTGCGCATATTCCGCATGCGATACATCCGACTTTGCAGACGGAAGTAACTTCCTTGCCTCTGCACTGCGACGAGCAGGCTACGAATACGGGAGCGGAGGAGGGAATGCGTTCGATAATTCCTTTGGGGCACGCCGTTATGCACGCTCCGCAGGAAATGCACCTGTCGGGGTCAATCTGCGCAAGTCTTCCCGTTACCTCAATCGCATTTTCAGGGCATACCGCTTTGCAGTCGCCGCAACCGAGGCAGGCGTACGAGCACGCCTTGTTTCCGCCCAACAGCGAGTTGCACGATGCGCAGGTGGGGTTGCCTTTGTATTCGAACTTATCCGCGCAGTTTTCAATGCCTCCGTGGCATTTTACGACCGCAACCGTGGGTTCTTCGTCGGCAAGTTCGATTCCGAGCAGTTTTGCTATTTCGGCTTTCTTTTCAGGCGACGTAACGTGGCAGTCGCCGAGCTTAGCGCTGCCGTCCGCAAGTTTGGAGGCAAAGCCGCCGCAACCCGAACATCCGCATCCGCCGCAGTTTGCGCCCGCAAGGTTTTCCAGAATTTTGGTAACCTTTTCGTCTACGTTTACTTTAAACACCTTTCCTACAATGAGTATAAGCGCGCCGATTATAAGGGCTGAGCCTGCAAATATACCGGCTACAATTCCGACTGTTATCCAAGTTTGATTTGTAATTTCAAGTAAATTCATAATTAACCCCCTCAACCGATATACGAGAATACCGTGAACGCCATACAGATAAAGCAAGCCGTAACCATTGCTATGGGGAAGCCTGCAAGCGCCTTAGGCGTCTTATAGTAATTGAGTTTTTCGCGCAGACCGCTCATTATAACCATTACAAGAGTAAATCCGAGACCTGCAAAGAACGCGTACAGTCCTGCCCAGCCTATGTTCATTGCAACGCCCTCGCCCAATATGGACGACATATCGCCGATGACAAGTTCTGCAACGCCGAGAACCGCGCAGTTGGTGGTAATAAGGGGAAGATATACGCCCATAGCGTTATAGAGCGAGGGGGAAATCTTTCTTATAATTACTTCAAGCATCTGCACAAGCGAAGCTATAATAAAGATGAAGAAGATAATTTCGAGGAAGCCTATTCCCAACGGCTCCATAACATAGGTATAAATGGGGTAGGTGACAAGCGTTGCAATAACCATAACTATGGTTACCGCAATGCCCATGCCTAACGCGCTTGAAGTCTTTTTGGAAACCCCGAGGAAAGGGCAGATGCCGTAAGTTTTTACCGTAATAAAGTTATTGGTAAGAACTGCCGCAAGAACTATCGCAATAAATGTTCCCATAGTTTACGCCGCCTCCTTTAAAAGATTTTCACGGGCAAGCTTGTTTGCTTTTACCCTTCT
>RYWC01000125.1:0-1191 GCA_003979335.1 Clostridia bacterium | reverse complement strand
TTGAAATACCGTCTACAGCCGATTCCGCAATTGTGTGTTTGTTTGCGAAAGCTTCCGCTCTGCCGAGTATTATACAGTTTACGACTATCAACGCGAGGAAGCCGCCCAAACTGTCGTACAGGTCGGGGAGGAACTTTTCAAGCGCCATTCTTGCAAAGGTAACAAGCGTAGCAATAATTACGATGTAGCAGGGTATGCGCACCGCGCCGGGTATTACTTTTCTTAAAGCGGATATTATTATATTGCTTAAAGTGAGTATCACAAGAACGGTAAGTCCCATTCCAAGCGAAGAGAACGCTGAATTTATAAGTCCCAAAGTGGGGCAGGTACCCAGTACAAGCATAAAGGTGGGGTTCTGGAAAATAAGTCCGTCTAAGGTAATCTTTTTATACTTATTCATTGATTGTCACCTCCGCTGAGCTGTGAAAGGTAGTCTGAATAGTTCGCCGTGGCGAATGCGCCTGCATACATGCAAAGGAAGCTCGAACGCGTAGCGCCTGTGGAAATAACAGTGTTTTTTTCGTCGCCGGGGTATTCCATTTTATCGCCGAAAATTCCGGTAAAGTAAGATATGTCTTTTCCAATGCAGAGTTTGGCGTTGTTTGCGGCAATTTCGTCGTAATATTCTTTTGAAACGCCCTCGTAATCGTTGGCAACCGAACCTGCTTCAACTATCGTAAACGTCTCTATTTTGCCCTCGCCGTTTACAACTATATCGAGTTTGAAAGCGCCGGCAGGACTGTTTTTCTTTGTTGTAACAGAGTATTTAACTTTGCCGTTCTCAACATTAACCGTTGTGTTTTCAAGGTCAATATACTCTGTGTACAGTTTCAGATTCATTATATAATCATAGTTTGCAACAGCGAATGCGCTTGCGTAGAAACATAAATAACTCGAACGCGTAGCGCCTGTGGAAATAACAGAATCTTTATCGTCGCCGGGGTATTCCATATCTTCGCCGAAAATTCCGGTAAAGTAGGCGATATCTTTTCCGACGCAAAGTTTAGCGTTGTTCTTGGCGATTTCGTCGTAATGTTCTTTTGAAACGCCCTCGTAATCGTTGGCAACCGAACCTGCTTCAACTACCGTTATAGCTTTGACGGTCTTTGTTTCGTCAACCGTGATTTCCAATTTGAAAGCGCCGGCAGGCGTATTGCCCTTTGTGGTGACAATCAATGAATAAGTATAAAA
>RYWC01000124.1 GCA_003979335.1 Clostridia bacterium | reverse complement strand
GGAGAAAGCAAACAACGAAAAAATAAACGAAGAAGAATTACATAGCGCAAGGGTTAAAACTGCGCTTGCAAATATGCCTGACGACGAAAGAATAGAGGAAATGGGGGCAAGGTTCAAAACTTTAAGCGAGCCGTCGCGCCTTAAAATTCTGCTTGCGCTGTCCGTCGGCGAACTTTGCGTAGACCATATAACCGAGGCTGTCGGCGGCAACCAGAGCGCGGTTTCGCACCAGCTGAAAACGCTTAAAGACAATAAAATAGTTAAATGTCGCAGGGACGGGAAAAAGGTTCTGTATTCACTGTCGGACGCGCATGTTATGCTTATGATAGAAGTGGCAAAGGAGCATTTGAACTGTGACGTATAACTTTAAAATCAGCGGTTTGGACTGCGCCAACTGCGCAAGGGAACTTGAAGAGGAATTAAACAAAATAAACGGCGTTACTAACGCGGTTGTGGACTTTATGGCGCAGAAAGTCATCGCCGAATGCAGTGCGGAAGCTCTGCAAAAGGTTAAGGATTGTTGCAATAATTTCGAAGACGTAAAAGTTGTGCAAGAAGACAGCGCCTCATTGCCATCGTCCGCAGACGGTAAAATCTGCGGCGAAAAGCTAAATATAACGGGTCTTTGCTGTGCAAACTGCGCAAGAGAGTTGGAAGAAGACCTGAACAAGATTGACGGCGTTTCCGCAACGGTCGATTTTGTGAATATGCGCATTATTTTAAATTCGGTTTCGTCCGAAGCGAGGGAAAAGGCTGTCTATACAATTACCCATTTTGAAGACGTAAAGATAACGGACGGCAAGAGCGTTAAAAAACCGATAATAAAAGAAAAGCTGAAAGATATAATATGTATCGCAGTTGCGGCTGTTTTGCTTGTTCCAGCGCTCGTTCTCGACTTTATGGGTATTACCAAGGCAAATACAGCCGTGCAAATAATCGTATACGTTCTTTACGGCATTTCATATCTTGCGGTCGGACATTCTGTGTTGATAAACACGGTAAAAAACCTTTTGAAAGGAAAGATATTCGACGAGAACTTTTTGATGACGGTCGCTTCGGTCGGCGCGATACTCTTGGGGATTTTTGCCGGCGACGGATTTTTCGAAGGCGTTGCCGTAATGCTTTTGTATCAGCTCGGGGAACTTTTACAGAGCATTGCCGTAGGTTCGTCCAGAAATTCAATCGCAAAACTTATGGAGCTTAAAAGCGACTCCGCTACTCTTCTTAAAGACGGCGAACAGCGCGTTGTGTCCCCCGAAGAGCTTATCAAGGGAGACGTAATTCTCGTTAAAGCAGGCGAAAAAATTCCCGTCGACTGCAAAATTGTAAAGGGCGTAAGTTCTTTGGATATGAAAAGTTTAAACGGCGAGCCTCTTCCGCGCGACGTCAAGGAAGGGGACGAGGTTCTTTCGGGCAGTATCAACCTTTCGGGGGTAATAGAGGCGGAGGTAGTAAGGGAATATAAAAATTCCGCTGTCGCCAAAATTTTAGAACTTGTTGAAAATTCCACGGCTAAAAAAGCCAAGCCGGAAAAATTCATAACCAAGTTCGCAAAATATTATACGCCTATTGTTTGCGCGCTGGCGGCAATCGCGGCGGCAATAGTTCCAACCGTAATCTGTGCTGTAAACGGCGCCTATATTTGGGATGAGTACAGAAACTGGATATACAAGGCTCTGAACTTTTTGGTTATTTCCTGTCCGTGCGCTTTGGTTATTTCGGTTCCTCTTTCGTACTTCGGCGGCATAGGCAGGTGCGCCAAGTTCGGTATTTTGGTAAAAGGTTCGACCTGCCTCGATGAGCTTGCTCTTGCAACGGTAGCCGCGTTCGACAAAACGGGCACCTTGACGGAGGGCGCTTTCCGCGTTGTCAATTACTCCGACGAAACTGCGCTGCACCTCGCAGCGGCGGCGGAAAAGTTTTCGAACCACCCCGTTTCGGCGGCTTTTAAAAACATTGAAACGCCTTTTTGCGCCGAGCAGGCGGAAGAGGTTGCAGGCAAGGGCGTAAAGTGTGTTGCAGGGGGTAAAACTCTTTTGTGCGGCAACGGTAAACTTTTAAAGGAAAACGCTATTGCGTTTGAGGAAAAGGAAAGTCTGTCTACGGTGATTTACGTTGCGCACGGCGGAGAATATAAGGGCTTTATAGAAATAGACGACGGCGTTAAAGACGGCGCGAAAGAGTGCATAAGCGAACTGAAAAAGTCGGGCGTTAAGTATGCGCATATGCTAACGGGCGACAGAAAGGAACGCGCCGAGATAATTGCAAAGGAAGTCGGCGCGGACGGTTTCAAGGCAGAACTTCTGCCCGACGAAAAACTCCGTGAAGCGGTTGCGCTTAAAGAGAAAGGCAAATTGATTTACGTCGGCGACGGAATAAACGACGCGCCCGTTATGACAGCCGCAGACTGCGCGGTATCGATGGGAAAGGTCGGTTCGGACGCGGCAATAGAGGCAAGCGACGTTGTGCTTGTTTCCGACAATATAAAGCTTCTGCCCAAGGGCAGGAAGATTGCCCGTTTTACGCGCAGACTTGTAATGGAGAATATCGTCGGTTCGATAGTCGTTAAAATAGCTATAATGGCGCTCAGCACCGTAATAGCCGGCTTCCCGTTGATTGTCGCAATAGCCGCAGACGTCGGTGTAATGCTCGTCGCCGTACTCAACGCAATGCGTACAAATTTGGTAAAATAGATAGAAAGAGCCGCGGCGCATTTCTGCGCCGCGGCTCTTTCTTAAACCGTTTTTAAGCGTAAAATAATTTCACGGCGTCCGTTATGCGTCCCGTTTCAGGCCGCCGCTTTTAACGGCGTTAAAATTGCGCAGAATATAAC
>RYWC01000123.1 GCA_003979335.1 Clostridia bacterium | reverse complement strand
AGATGTGTATAAGAGACAGATGTTATAATAAAAACATTCAGGTAATCGATAAAATTTTATCAATTATTGTTTTGAGAACGCATAAACGGTTTACATAATAACCGTAGGAGGTTTTTCCGAAGATGATTGAATGGTATAAAACTCTTTCCGTTTTGGAGCAGGTTTATTTCTGGCTGGGAATTGTTGCGACCGTATTCTTGATAATACAGATAATAATGCTTTGTTTTACGTCTTTCGGCGGCGATGTCGATATTGACGGCGACGGAGATATCGACGTAGATACAGATTCCGGCGTGTCGATTTTTACCGTTAAAAGCATAACCGCGTTTTTTGCGGTCGGTTGCTGGGCAGGCTTGCTTACCTGCGCTCTCTGCGCAGACAATTTGCAATGGGTTTCGGTAATTTCCGCAATCGTAGGCGGTGCCGCGGCGATGGCTGTGGTCGTGCTTCTGATGCGCGCAATGCTCAAACTGCAAAGCAACGGGGCCTTTCAGCCCGAAAAGCTTGTAGGCAAAAGCGCAACGGTTTACGTTTCCATACCTGCGGAAAGAAGCGGACGTGGTAAAATTACTCTGACTGCGCAAGGAAAATTTATGGAATTAGACGCAATGACGGACGGGGCAAGACTGACCGTTGACGAAGCTGTTGAAATAATTTCAAACGAAAACGAATGTATGGTCGTCAAAAAGCTTGAAAATAGGACCGAAGCGGCTGAAACGGAAGAAAAATCGGCTGAGACTGAGGCAGTTAATGAAACACCCGAAAAATAGTATTCTCGTCACTTATAAAACCGATAAAAAGGGCAGACCCGATTTATTAAGTATGAAGTGCTATCATAATAAGCGCGGACTTATATCGCCTTTTAAAAAACGGGCTTACATAGACCTTACTCCCTTTACCGTTCCCGTCAGTCTTAAAAGTGCGCTGACCGCGGACAATTACAGATTTAATTTAGATTGCACAATAACGGTTGAAATTTCGACCGACCCAGTTATGATGCCCGTTGCGGCGGAAAAATTCTACGCGCTTAAACGCGGACAGATAGCCGAAATTGCAACGGATACGATAACGGGCGGTATGCGGATTGCCGTTGCCCTTTTTGATATAGAAAACATCAACCTGAATAGGGATGAGTTTTTCTCGCAGTTGGCGTATCATATAGACGACAGTTTAAAGCATTTGGGAATGAAAGCCGTAAATTACAGGTATACCGATATGTCCGACGAAGACGGATATTTTGCGGAATACGACAGAGAGCAAATTCGAAAAGCAATAGAACATGCCAAATCCGAAATCGAAAAAGAAAAAAAGAAATATTCACCCGACTAAGGTGTTTAATAAGAATTAAAAATTTAAGGAGAATATAAAAAATGTTGAACAATTTACTAAACGCGTCGCTTACGCTTACCATTGTTCTGGTAGTCGTTGCGGTGCTGGTGCTGTTTATGCTGTTGCTTGTTGTTCTGGTCAGATACAAGAAATGCCCCTCGGACAAAGTAATGGTCATATACGGTAAAGTTTCAAAAAATAAAGACGGCACTGGAAGAAGCGCAAAGTGCATTCACGGCGGCGCGGCATTTATCTGGCCGTTCGTACAGTCGTATACCTTTTTGGATTTGACGCCGTTATCGATTTCAGTCGACCTTAAAAACGCTCTTTCCAAACAAAATATCCGTATCGACGTCCCCTCTGTATTCACCGTAGGTATTTCCACAGACCCCGCTATAATGCAGAATGCCGCGGAAAGACTTCTGGGCTTACAGCTTAAACAGATTTCCGAACTTGCGAAGGACGTTATATTCGGTCAGCTCCGTCTTGTCATTGCGACAATGGATATCGAAGAAATAAACACCGACCGCGACAAATTTCTGGAAGCTATTTCAAGAAACGTCGAGGGCGAACTTAAAAAGCTCGGTCTCAAATTAATCAACGTTAACATGACCGACATTTCGGACGAATCGGGCTACATAGCGGCACTCGGTAAAGAAGCTGCGGCAAAAGCTATAAACGACGCAAAAATTTCCGTTGCGGAAGAAAACAAAAAAGGTTCAATCGGTGAAGCAAAAGCCCAGATGGAACAGCGTATAAACGTTGCAGAAGCCGAAAGTAAGGCTATCGAGGGCGAAAACAAAGCAAGAGCCGATATAGCGCAATCAAAAGCGCTGTTAAGACAGCGCGAAGCGGAAGCTATGAAGCTTGCCGTTACCGCAGAAAACGTTCAGGCGGCTAAGGCGAAAGAAGAAAGCTATGCCGCAGAACAGCAAGCCGAAATTGCCCGTGCTTCAAGGGAAAAGGCAACAAAAGAAGCCGATGTCATCGTCGCTTCCGAAATTGAAAAGAGAAAGATTGAAATTGAAGCCGACGCCGAAGCGGAAAACATCCGCCGCCGCGCAAAAGGTGAAGCCGACGCGATTTATGCAAGAATGGAAGCCGAAGCAAGGGGTGTTTTGCAAACCTTGACCAAACAGGCGGAAGGTATGCAGAAGCTTGTAAAAGCCGCAGGTTCAGCGGACGAAGCAGTGCGCCTTATGATTGCCGACAAGCTTGAAAACCTTGTTGCGACACAGGTTGAAGCTATTAAGAATATTAAAATCGACAAAATCACCGTATGGGACGGCGGACAGAATGCAGACGGCAAAACCTCAACGGCGAACTTCTTATCCGGTATGCTGAAATCCCTCCCTCCTCTTGACGATTTGTACGGTATGGCAGGGCTGAAAATGCCCAAGATAATTTCGCCCGTGGACGCGGAAGAAAACAACGAAGCCAACGGCGAAACCGCATCCGACGGTACAGAAGAAAACTAATTTAACAAAAAACACTGCGCCGCGGCATTTGCCGCGGCGCAGTTTATTGA
>RYWC01000122.1 GCA_003979335.1 Clostridia bacterium | reverse complement strand
GGCTTTAATATAACCTACGGGGAACCTACGCTGTATCATAGAAACCGAAGCCTGATTAGAAGTCACGCAATATTTTAACGCCTTAATAAAAGTATCGTCTATCTTTGTTTCCGCGTCTTCTCCTCCGTCGCCGCCGCTTACCATAGAGCTTGCCGTCTCCTCCTGCTCAACGCGGTTAATAAAGTCTGAGACGCTTTGGTCAAAGTAAGTTTCGTTATGCGCTTTTACAAAGTCCGTAACTTTCTGCACTTCGTGAGTATCCACAAAACAACATTGGATGCGCGCAAGGTCGGGATTTTCTGCAGAACGGAAATACGAGTCGCCTTTGCCCAAAAGTTTTTCTGCGCCGCCGATATCGAAAATAGTACGGGCATCGTCAAACGAGTTGACTTTAAAGCCTATTCTCGTAGGCAAGTTCGATTTAATTAGACCTGTTATACAGTCAACGGACGGACGCTGGGTCGCAAGTATAAGATGAATACCGCAGGCACGCGCTTTTTGAACAAGTTTTATAATTCTGCTTTCGATGTCCTTTTTTGCCTGCAACATCAAATCGCCGAATTCATCCAGAATAATTACGATTTTAGGTAATTTTTCTTCACCATCGGGTAAATGGGCATTGTATTCGTCAAGATTTTTAGTTGCCACGCCCTTTTCAGTCATATCCTTGAAAAGCGTGTAACGCCGTTCCATTTCCTTAATCGCCCAGTTCAGCGCTTTTATTGCTTTATCAACATCGTAGATAATTTCGTTTATCATTAGATGCGGCAGTTTATCGTATGAAATAAATTCCACCTGCTTGGGGTCAACGAGTATAAGCCTCAATTCTTCGGGCCCGTACTTATACAAAAGGCTGACGAGAAGCGCGCTTAAACAAATACTTTTACCGCTGCCGGTAGTACCTGCGACAAGTAAGTGCGGCATTTTGGTAATGTCGGGGCAAACAACTTCCCCCTCTACGTTTTTACCCAAAGCAAAGGTTAGCGAATTTCTTTTGCTGTTTATAAACTTTTGACTTGCAAGCATTGTTTTGAGCCCGACAATTGCCCTTTGGTTATTAGGAACTTCTATTGAAAGCGCGCCCTTTGAATAGTTAAGGTAAGCGGTAACATTCTCTTTCATAAGCTCCATAGCAATTGCATCGCGGTAGCCGAGAGAACGCTTAATATTTGTCTTGTCCTGAATAATTACGTCGTAACGGGTTATAGACGGTCCGATTGTTACGTTTGCGACCTCGGAAGCTATTTTATATCTTTCCAAAGCCTGAACTATGGTGCGCTTGTTATCCTCTATTTCGCCTGTATTTACGTTTGAATTTTCAGGATAGTCGTCAAGCAAGTCAAGCGTCGGACGAACATATTTCTGCCAAATGTGTTTAGGTTTTTCTTCGACTTTTTCGGGCTGTTCTGCAATAGGCTCAACTCGCCTTTCAACCCGTTTCGGCTCTTCCGGTTTTCTTTGAACGCCTCTGCCCAAATCGACTTGTGGCACAGAACGCTCGGAACGTACCGTATTGATATTTTCAGACCTGTCAACTCTTTCCGTCCTAGCGCTTCGTTCCGTACCTACAGACAGAATATCGTCCTCGTCATCGTCTGAATCAAACAGTTCAGACCTGCTCCGCTCTCTTTCTTTCTGAATAAATCTATCACCCGTTTCATTTCCGGGCGTACTTTCGTTAGGGAACAGTTTATCTGATTTAACGGTTTCAGGTTCCGAATTAACTTCCGGAGAAGTAAACTCTTCCTTTTCTCTTGTGTTCTCCGAAAAACCGGCTGTATTTCTCGTCGTTTCGGGCTGAGGGCTATAATCGTCTCTATTCTGATAATTATTTTCCACACCTCGTACCGAATAATCATCGTCAGAGTAAGTTTCCGCCTCGTCGCCAAGATTATAATCAGGGAAAGACTGTTCTTCCACAACGGAATACTCTTCTGCCTGCTGATTGTAAACGCTGTTATAACCGTAACCATCTGCGCGCTCGTCAATAACGTGACTTGAAGGCATCGAGGCAGGCTGATTGTAAATTTCTTCCTGATAGCTTTGAGAATAACTTTTAGATGCCTGATTTTCCGCCGAAAACTTTTCGGGATTGGCTGTAAAACTGCTTAAATAATCCGCTTCGCTTGTAACAGGATGATTAAAATAAGAATTTTCATTGAAAATCATATTCCTGCGGTAACTTTCCGCAGCAAACTCACCTTTTTCAAACAAAATCCGCCGACCGAGGTTCTTTTGTGAAAACTTACCCGTCTCCTCGGCAACAACTTTGGTTTCTTCGGGCTTAACATCAGGCGAAGCAGGCTCGGGAACATAAATTTGCGGTTCAGACGACTCAATCATAGGAATTTCATAACTTTCCTTAACTTCGCTGTCTTTGATTTTAATTTTACGCAATCTGCCCATAAGCAGAGTGCCTTTAAACGCTGAAAACATCAGGTATCCGCAAAGCAAGGCAAGAACCGAAAAAATGACGTAAGCGGTGACAAAACCGCCCAAAGCAAGAATCGGATAAACAAAGATTGCAGAAATTACGCCGCCGGCAGAGTATCCCGAAAAACCGTATTGGGCGTTAGTGTAACAATCTGATATGTACTTACCGTAACCGCCAATCTGATACCAATGCGTGGAAGCCGCATGAAAGAGCAAAAACAGCACAAATACCGACACACAAATAACTGCCGTCTTCTTGAAAGAAATTTTCAGTTTTTTTTCAAATGCGAGCCAAACACCGAAGTAAGCAAGGAGGGCAATAATTAAAAACGAACCATAGCCGAAAGTCCCGTACATAAAAGTGCAAACAGCCGCCCCTATACCTGCAAAAATAGCGTTATAACTGAACAGCATCAAAAGCACAACTAACGAAAAAATGACGTAAGCGGTGACAAAACCGCCCAAAGCAAGAATCGGATAAACA
>RYWC01000121.1 GCA_003979335.1 Clostridia bacterium | reverse complement strand
AGTGCGCATAATAAAACCTCCGCTTTAATCTATGCGGAGGTTTAACATTTTAGAATTTTATCTGTTTTTCTTCTTCGTTATTTTTATCTTTTTTCTTTGATTTTACCATCTCGGGTTTAGCTGCGGTTTCTTCTGCGACAACTTCCTCTTTAACCTCAGCGGCAACCTCTTCAGTGACAACAGGGGCGGTTTCAGTCTGTTCTTCGACAACGGTCTCGCTTACGGAAGAAGCTTCTTCTTTGGGGTCTTCCTTTGCTTCGAGTTTCTTATCGACTACCGCATCTGTCTGATAGATAGCCTGTCTGTCAAACTTAATATAGCTTTTGCCGGAAAGTTCGGTTCCCGTTTCAAGAACAAAAGTATTTTCTTCGTTATCAACTTCAACGACTATACCGCAAATACCGCCAATGGTCTTTACCTTATTGCCGGGTTTGACTGCGTTAATCAAATCCTGAGCGTCCTGCTCCTGCTTTTTACGTTTTTTGTTCGTAAGGAAATAGAACACCGCGATTACAACGATTAAAAGTACAACGATGCCGAGCATAATGTACTGCGAATATCCGGGATTTTCACCTTCAAGTAAAGTTGCTAACATAATAACTCCAAAATCTTAATTTATTTTACTATAATATTTTTTATTGCTTTTTGCAAGCGTTTTTAAACTTAATTTAGACGATTGCACAAAACTTTCATATTTTTCATATGTAAATCATCACATACTGCCGAATTCCTGATAGAATTCCGCCGCAAAATCGTTTAAACTGTCGGCAAAAATCGCTTCCCTCATATCCGACATAAGTTTGTGCAAAAATGTAATATTGTGTAAACTTAACAGCATAGACGCGAGCATTTCGTTTACGTTTATAAGATGTCTTAAATAAGCTTTGGTATAATTTTTACAGCAATAACAATCGCATTTTGCGTCAAGCGGAGAAAAATCTTCAGAGTAAACAGCGTTTCTTACAACAGCTTTCCCTTTAGACGTAAAAGCCGTGCCGTTGCGCGCAATACGGGTAGCAAGCACGCAATCGAACATATCTATCCCTCTTTTTACCCCTTCAATAAGACAGTCGGGACTGCCCACACCCATCAAATATCTGGGGACAGAATCAGGGAGAACAGGCTGTAAAAGGTCAAGAATTTCATACATTCTCTGTTTAGGTTCGCCGACCGAAAGTCCGCCTATCGCTATTCCGTCGGTTGCAAAAGGCTTCGCACGGCGCAAACTTTCAAGCCGCAAATCGTCGTACATATTGCCCTGCACTATAGGAAACAGCGCCTGGTCGTCACGCGTTTTTGCTTTTATACAGCGCTCAAGCCAACGTGAAGTCTTATCCATAGCCGCTTCCGCCTGTGAATGGGTATAACCGTATTCACTGCATTGGTCAAGCTGCATTATTATATCCGCGCCGAGGTTTTCCTCTATCGACATAACTTTTTCAGGTGTAAAAAGATGTTTTGAACCGTCGATATGCGAATTGAAATAAACGCCTTCGTCCTTAATTTTATTGAGTTTTGTCAAAGAAAAAACCTGAAAACCGCCGCTATCCGTTAAAATAGGTTTATCCCAATTCATAAATTTATGCAGTCCGCCGGCTTTTTGTACAAGTTCGTCACCCGGGCGCAAATATAAATGATAAGTATTTGAAAGAATAATCTGGGAACCGGCTTCTTTCAAATCGCGCGGATAAACGCCTTTAACTGTCGCCTGAGTACCGACAGGCATATATACAGGTGTTTTTATATCACCATACGGCGTATGGAAAGTTCCTGCCCTCGCACCTGTATATTTATCTATATGTTCAAGTTCAAAATCAAAATATTTCATAAATTATAAATAAAAACTATTAATTATTTCGCAGACAATCCGTATCGCACACCCAATTTTAAGGGAAGCAGGATAAAGGAAACAAGCAAGACAAGAAGAACGCGCTCAGACCGCTGGAAGTGTATATAGATTACTAGACCAAGGCAAAACCAAAGTCAACTGAGTAGCTGTGTCAATTATTTGCACGGGAATTGGATATAAGAGGCTTAAAACCGAGGAAGACGAGGAAGACAAGTCACGCGAGTAAAACCAAAGTAGTTTAATAAGCGTAAATAACTGAGAATTGCCACATTGCAACGCCATATTTCGACGATTATAAGACCATCATCGCATCCCCTATGCTTACGGGACGCAGGATTTATGTCCTATACCATATATATAATAAGACCCGCCCACGTTTGGACGGGACTTTTATATTATAATTGATTTGTTACTGAATTGCAAGCGTTTTACCGCCCTGTGGCTTATAGGACTTTCTTTACTGCCGAGCTTGAATAAATAGGTGTCTGAAATTTGCAAGCCTTGTGATGTGAATTTGAGCCTTATTTACTCGCATACCAAGATGTAGGTATTTCCTATCTTGTTTACCCACTCGTTCTCCATAACGACTCGCTCCGTGATTTCGCTTCCGTCGGCTTCGTTTATCCATTTACCGTCAATCAGCTTTGCGCGGCCCTGATACATATCTTCGAGCAAGTCTGTCCAGTCTTCGCTTGTGGAATAGCTGTCTATTCCAAGCCCTTCAAGCAGGTCGTCGAGCTTTTTACGCTCGGCGAGCCATTTTGCTTGCTCTTCTACAAACTCCTCGATTGTTACACCCTCTTCGAGATAATCGAGGCTGTAATAATCAAAGTAGCGCATCTCACTGTCGTAGATTTTGATACGATGAGTTTCCTCTCTGTCGTTTTCCTCTTCTATGTAGAGGATGCCGAACGGCGTTTCTATCTTTCTCACTTGTTGCCTCCTTTACTTCTGAATGTTTCGAGGTTAACCGACTTAACCTCAAGGTCTATTTTGATTTCTGCCTCAATGCCGATTTCTTCAAGTTTTAGTCGTAGCATTTCGGTTACTGGTTTTGTCATACTTTCAAGCAATGCTTTAATCCCGATCATTTCCATCATATCTT
>RYWC01000004.1:11821-22011 GCA_003979335.1 Clostridia bacterium | reverse complement strand
CATTTACTGAGGTGACTTAACAATGAAAAAAACTAAAATTATATGCACATTAGGACCTGCAAGCGACAACGAAGCTGTTATTTCCGATTTGATTGACGCAGGAATGAACGTTGCAAGGCTCAATTTTTCTCACGGTGTGCATCAAGACCATGCAAAAAAAATTGCGATGCTCAAAAATCTGAGGGAAAAGAAAAAAGTTCCGCTTGCCATACTTCTTGATACCAAGGGTCCCGAATTCAGAATAAAAACGTTTGAAAGCGGTAAAATCAAGCTTAAAGACGGGGATATTTTTACTTTTACTACCGAAGATATTATAGGCGACAAAAAGCGCGTATCTGTTTCTTTTAAAGGAATTTGCGAACAGATGAACCCCGGCGATAAAATTCTTTTAAACAACGGACTTATGATATTCGAAGTTATAAAAGTTGAAAAGCCTGACGTCATCTGTAAAACAGTAGTCGGCGGCGAGCTTTCAGACAGAAAAAGCATGTTCTTCCCCGACAAAGAACTGAATATGGTTTATCTTTCCGAACAAGACAAAGCCGATTTGAAATTCGGCGTCGAACAGGGCGTAGATTTTGTTGCAGCCTCGTTCGTTTCAAAGGCTCAGGACGTAATCGATATCAGAAACTGGCTGAGAGAATGCGGTTCACCCGACGGCGAAATCGAAATAATAGCTAAAATCGAAAGCCGCGCAGGCGTAAACAACCTTGACTCGATTTTAAAAGTATGCGACGGAATAATGGTTGCAAGAGGCGATTTGGGTGTCGAAGTGCCCTTTGAAGAACTGCCGAGCATACAGAAACAAATTATAAAGGCTTGCAGAATATGCGGCAAACGCAGTATCACTGCGACTGAAATGCTCGAATCTATGATAAAACAGCCCCGTCCCACCCGTGCGGAAATTTCCGACGTAGCTAACGCTGTTTATGACGGTTCTTCCGCTATTATGCTTTCAGGGGAAACCGCGGCAGGCGCTTACCCCGTAGAAGCAGTAAAGGCAATGTCTAAAATTGCCGCTCAGGCGGAAGCAAATACTTCTTATATAGCGCATATTAAAGAAAGCGATTATCATATAACCAAACTTTCCGAAGCGCTTTCCCACTCTGCTTGCACGCTTGCACAGGATATAGGCGCAAAAGTTATAGTTGTATGTACCAGAACAGGAGGCACGGCAAGAACAGTTTCACGCTTCCGTCCTATGATTGACATTATAGGTATGACTACCGATGAAAAGGCTTACAGAAAGCTTTCGCTGAGCTGGGGCGTAGTTCCCGTAATGAGCGAAGAATTTTATTCCGTAGACGTTTTGTTCCATTATGCAAAGCGCGCCGCTCTTGATTCGGGTATGGTTCAGAAAGGCGATAAAATCGTTCTTACCGGCGGAACACCCAACGGTAAAAGCGGCAATTCGAATCTGATAAACGTAGAAACCGTTTAATAGAAAAACACTCCGCATCAATAAGCTGCGGAGTGTTTTTTATTTAAGCCAAAAATAAGCAAGCAAAATCAATAAACTGAAAACAACGATTGAAATAAAGATAAACGGAGCAATCGCTTTAAACGCGCCCCAAACCATTGCACGGTACTCTTTGCCCGTAACCTTGGTTTTTACTTTTTTCATATTTTTATTTTTTTTTGCGGACGGATTATACCATCGGAATCCTTCCACGTTCATATCCGCAAAGCTCGTTGTTGTATCGAGTTCTTCGTCAGGCTTCTTCTTCGCCATTATTCTCCTTTTGTTCCACAGTATTTTCCGTGTTCTGTACCGTTTTTTCAGCCGAGTTGTCTTTCTTTTTAAAGACTTTCATATAATCTTTTGCAAGCGCGGTAATTCTTTCAAGCTCTTCGGCTTTTTTAATCTGCTCTTTGCACCACTCGTTATCTTCGGGAGTATTATAAAGATGACAAGCGCAGAAGTGCCCCTCTTCAACCTCTTTGTAAATAGGTTTAACCTTTTCGCAAACTTCCATACAATGTTCGCAACGCGTATGGAATTTACAACCCTTAGGAGGATTAACAGGTGAAGGAATATCGCCTTTCAAAATTATTCTGTTCATTTTAATGTGCGGATTGGGCACAGGTACAGCAGAAAACAAAGCCTTAGTATAAGGGTGCAAAGTATTGTTGAATATTGCTTCTTTACTGCCGTATTCAACCATACTGCCGAGATACATTACACCTACTTCGTCAGAAATATGTTTTACAACGGACAAATCGTGAGAAATAAAGACGTAGGTAAGCTCCAATTCCTTTTGCAGGTCTTTAAGCATGTTTATTATCTGCGCCTGTATTGACACATCAAGCGCGGATACAGGTTCGTCACAAATGACCAAATCGGGTTTCAGCGCAAGCGCACGGGCAATACAAATTCTCTGTCTCTGTCCGCCGGAAAATTCATGCGGATATCTTTCATAATAATGCGGTTGAAGTCCGCACATTTTCATTACGCTTAAAATATAATCGTGAAATTCGCTTTTGGGCACAATTTTATGTTCCCTGACCGCTTCGCCGATTATTTCACCGACTGTAAGTCTGGGAGAAAGGCTTGCATAAGGGTCTTGGAAAATCATCTGCATATTGGGGCGCAGTTTGTTGAATTCCCTGTTTTTGATTTTGGAAACTTCTTGACCCTTGAACTTGATTTCTCCGCCCGTAACGTCGTAAAGGCGCAAAATAGTTCTGCCCATGGTCGTTTTTCCGCAGCCGGACTCGCCCACTATACCCAAAGTTTTACCTTTTTTAAGTTTAAACGAAACTCCGTCAACTGCTTTAAGATATTTAGTAGGTCTACCGAAAAGCGTGCTTGCAACAACGAAATACTGTTTTAAATCGTTTACTTCAAGCAAAGGCTGTTCTGACTGATTAAAATCCACTACGCTGTTTTCGTTTTCAGACATATCAGACCTCCTTCTTCTCGCTCATCGATTGGTAAAGGTAACAGGAAACGCTGTGTGTAGGCGAAACTTTCACAAGTTCGGGATAAGCGCCTGCGCATTCTTCGCGGCACCTGTCGCACCTGTCCCTGAAATAACAGTAATCGGGCATATCCACGGGGTTGGGCACAAACCCAGGAATACAATAAAGAGATTCTACTTCGCCGTTTACGGAGGGTTTGCTCTTCTGCAAACCTATGGTATAAGGATGCATAGGATTATCGAAAATGTCTTCAGCCGTACCCATCTCTATTATTTTGCCTGCGTACATAACAACAACAAAATCAGCCATTTCCGCAACGACGCCCAAATCGTGCGTAATAAGCATTATACTGCCGTTAATCTTCTTTTTAATATCTTTCAGCAAATCGAGAATCTGCGCCTGAATTGTAACATCAAGCGCTGTTGTCGGCTCGTCTGCAATAATAAGGCGCGGATTGCATAGAAGCGCCATAGCTATCATAACTCTTTGGCGCATACCGCCCGATAATTCGTGGGGGTATTTTTTGTATATGCTTTCGGGGTCCGCCATACCTACAAGATTAAGCATCTCAAGGCTACGCTCTTTCGCCCTCGCTTTAGAGATACCCTCAAGGTGAAGTAGCGCGACTTCGTCAAGCTGGTTGCCAATCGTAAATACAGGGTTCAAGGAAGTCATAGGCTCCTGGAAAATCATTGCAATTTCACTGCCCCTGATAGCGCGCATTGCTTCAACGGGCATCTTTGCGATATCCACAACCCTTTCCTCGCGTTCATATAAATTGCCGCCAAGCTCGTTTTTCTTAATAACAGGCTTACCGCGCTTGTCCATAACAGGTTTTTCTTCGCCGTTTTCTTCCTTAACGGTCTCAAAAACGGGAATTTTTTGACCTTTTGCGTCGCGTTTGTATGAATTTGATTTAAATCTTATTGAACCGCCGACAATCTGACCGGCAGGCCCCTGAACAAGTTGCATCGTTGAAAGAGAAGTTACGGATTTACCGCAACCGCTTTCTCCGACAACACCGACAGTAGACCCTTCGGGTATTGAGAATGTAACGCCGTTTACTGCTTTAACAACGCCGGCATCGGTAAAGAAATAGGTTTGCAGGTCTTCGATTTCCAAGATATTAGAAGCGTCCTGCATTTGGGTTATAAACTCTTCCTCTTTTACCTTTCTCTTCTTGCGTTTTTCATAATACTTCGTAGCTTTTGCATTTTCTTTTGCAATGCGACGTGACTCCGCGCCCGAAATATAATGAGATTTTTTTGAATTTTTATCTTCGGACATTGTTTACCTCTTCATTTTAGGGTCAAAAGCGTCTCTTAAACCGTCGCCTACAAAGTTAAACGCAAGTATAGCAAGCGTAATACATATGCCGGGCGGTACCCAGAAGTTGGGGAAGTTACTCAAATAAGTACTCTTTGCCGCCGACTGAATCATTGCGCCCCACGTTGCCGTGCCTTCGGGCGCGCCTATTCCGAGGAATCCGAGAGTTGCCTCTGTAAGTATTATGCTGCCGAGTCCCAATGTCATTGAAACTATGAGCTGAGGCAAAACGTTCGGAATAAGATGTTTGAATATTTTACGTTTAACAGAAAGACCGGAACATTTAGCCGCAAGCATAAATTCCTGCTCTCTTAACGAAAGTATCTGTCCTCTTACAAGCCGCGCAGTACCTGCCCACCCTATAAGCGTCAATATGCCCAACATATAATATAATCGGGCAATCGACATAATGCCGAGCGAGTTAAATACAGCGTAGAAAATCAGCATTATTGGCAATTGCGGTATACAATACAGAATATCCGTAATTCGCATTATAGCGTTATCGACTTTACCGCCGAAATAACCTGCCAAACCGCCTAAAATTACACCTATAAGCGTTTCCAGCAATACAACTACAAATCCGACCGTAAGCGAAATTCTTCCGCCGTACATAAGCCTTGTAAATATATCAAAACCGCTTTCATCGGTGCCGAGCCAGTGCGAAGCCGATAATTCGGCTCTTTTGTTTACTTCGCTGTGCATTACGGCAATATCGTACCCGTAATGCATTTCACCGTTCTCATCCATATACCTTGTTTCGGTATAGTTTACAATTGTCGTAGGAGTGCTATCCACTTCCTGCTCGCCCCAAGGCGAAAACAAAGGTCCTATAAACGATATCAAAAACAGCGCTACGATTATTGCAAGCCCTACAACCGAAAGCTTAGAACGGAAAAATCTTTTAAGAACCGTTCTGCCGGGGGAAAGAACTTTAACTCTGTCGCCAAGCACTTCCCCGTGCAAATCGTTAAACTTAGCTTCTTCCGCTTTTTCCGCATTGAGCGCTTCAACTTCCTCGACAGAGGGCTTTTTATTTTCTTCCATTTTTTTACCCTCCTATTTACCCAATCTGACCCTCGGGTCAACTACGGCGTACATAATATCCGTCAACAAAATGCCTATAACAGTCAAAGTTGCAATAAACATATCGTAACCCATTATAAACGTTACGTCGCCTGTTTGAGTAAGTTTATAAGCCATATTTCCTATGCCGGGCAACGCAAAGACCTGTTCTACAATCATTGAACCGCCGAAAAGCCCCGGCAAAATACCGGCGAGCGTAGTTACAAGCGGAATTAAAGTGTTTCTGAACGCGTGTTTATAAACCACCTTACCTTCCGAAAGTCCCTTTGCCCTTGCGGTACGAATATAGTCGGCATTAAGTACTTCAAGCGTATTCGTTCTGGTATATCTCATCATCGAACCGATTGAGAGTATAGTAAGCACGAATATAGGCAGAATCATATGCCACGCCATATCCAAAATATTCATTACACCCGTATAATTCGCCGTCGGGGTATTTAATCCGTTTATAGGGAACCAACCCAAATCAACCGCAAATATTTTTATTATAATACTTGCAAAGAAGAACGACGGAAACGAAATACCTATCATCGTCAGTACGGTAACGGTATAGTCGAGTTTTCCGTATTGGTTGCATGCGCATTTAATACCGAGAGGAATAGCTATAATAAGTTCCAATACGAGCGAAATGAGTGAAACCGCAAACGAAACCCCCATGTTTTCGAATATGACTTCGCCGACGTCACGGTTATTTGTAAGCGTACGACCTAAATCGCCCGAAAAGAACTTAGTAATCCAATTCCACCAACCCTTGCAAATACCGCCGAACGACTTATCATCCAGATTGTACCTTGCAAGAATTTCAGCAAGTTGCGCTTCATCCGCCGCATCTCCCTTTGTATGCGTTTTATAATAGTTAGCCTCAATGACGTTAAGCGGCATTAACCTTATAAGAATATAAAGTATCAGCGAAACCCCAATAAGGATAAACAGCGCGAGAAGCAACCTTTTAATTACATATTTTAAAATTGAGCTGTTTTTTGACATTTTGTATAAATTTTCCTAAGAAGACTATTATTTGACGTAGTCAAGTTCCCAAATTTTGCAAATGAGCCCTGCGTTAGCGCTAGGTTCTCTGTTGAGAGAAGACGCGGCGATAACGGTATTATTATATACGCCCAAATCGTTTCTCTGGTATGTGGGAAGTTCAACAGCTAAATCCATTACGCGATCGAGCGCATCCATATAATTATTGGCACGCGTCTGTTTTATGGTTGTCGACCTTGCATTGTCAATAAATTCGCTTATTTCGTCTAATATTTCGTTTTCTCTGTCAAACATATGATTCTGGTTTGACAGAATAGCGGGATAACCCCAGTTCTTAACACTGGTAGCGTTACTGTCTTTATGGTAAACCTGATACATATCAGGGTCGATACCTGAAGTCCAAGCAGCTGCCCAAACCCAAAGCTGACCTGTTGCAAGGCTTATAAGCGCGTTTCTATCAGTTTTAACTGTGATATCAAAGCCCAAACCGTTGAGCGTATCCCTTGCGTCCGTAAACATCTGCCATGCGGGGTGGTCTGTGGTTTCTCCTGCAATAGTAAATGTTATCTTTAAAGGCGTACCGTTTTTGGTATAAATACCGCTCACTTTCTTATACTCGGTTTCACCCATCAATCTTTCTATTTCATCGGTTACGGTTGCCGCATTATATTCAAGCTTAACATTGTTGTATCTTGTAGTATAAGCGCTGTTAAGACGCGTAGAATCGCCAAGTTCAAAAATAAAGTTTGTTTTTGATGTGGGTCTGTAAAGCATACTTGCGTACTGCGAAGTGTAGTAACCGCCTATAATATACTTCTGAGGGTTCATCGCAAGCATAATTGCCTGCCTTACTTCCATTTCGGGAATAAACGTAGGGTTAATTCCCACATAACCGAAACCGTTTGCAAGATAACTGCGGTTATTAAGATGTTTAACATCGGCAATCGCCTGCACGTTATCGTTTGTACAGTTGGGCTGACCGTAATCTATTTCACCTTTTATAAGAGAGTTAAGAATCTGGTCGTCAGTAGTAACCTGATAATTCAAATATTTTATTTTTGCATTTTCGATACCGGTACCGACGGTAGTAAAATTCTCGTTGCGTTCATATGCAGCGCGGCTTGTATTCCAGAAAGAAATATCCGTTCTTGCTTTATATGCTCCGGCGCCTACCGGCAACATTTTCTTGTCGGGAGAGTCAATTACGTCATTGAAGAAATTAGAATTTCCCCAAACCATACCGAACCTGTTTGAGACGGTTTCGTTTTCGTAATTATCTGCGCGCGCAACGTAGTCAACACCCTCAAACTTACCTGAGTAATAATGTAAAGGCGCAACGGAATAAGCAAAGTTGTATATTGCGGCAGGGTCTACACCGTTGATTTCTATTCTCAACACATCGTGCTCCGAGCCGAGGTCCTTACCGTTGAACGAACTTGTTTTTGCTGTAGTAATGCCCGAAATCGATTTAACAATAAGTTCGCCGTCAGGCAGAGCTTCAGCCTTTTTAGTAATTTCATCCGCAGAAAACTTCTGTCTTACGGTACTGCCGGTAGAACGGTAGTTAAGAATATAATTAAGCTGACCTGTTACAGAAGGAACGATATTACCGTCTTTAACCTTGAAATATTCGTTATATACCAAATTAATCGCAGTTTGTTTTTTATCTTCCTGTCCGCCGACATCTTCACGCAGTTTGGTCTTATCTTCATACATACTGTTTATCGTTACGCCTTCAACTTTAGGGTCAAGGGTCGTAAGATATTTGCCTGATTCGTCTTTCAGCCTTTCTGTATTGTTCTGGTCGTTTAAAAAATATTGGGGTTTTATAATACCTTGATTCCAAAGATAAATTTCCCAATCTTCGGTAAACCTGTACTCTTCATATGAATTAACCGTGCCTTCGATTGCAGTCCAGTCGCTTTCAAGCTCTTTTCTGAATTCTTCGCTTACAATTTTAATATCGTCTTTGACTGAGTCGTAAGAAATGTTGGAATTTTCTTTATCATAATCGGATAAGTTATTTATCCTCAACTGAACAGCCGCCATAATTTCATCTGAAAAGCTGTCTTCTGCGTCGTCCGACATACCGGCGTCCTGCGCCCTGTATTTAGCAAGTCCTTTAATCTTAGTAGAATAAATTGTTGACGAACCTGAATAGACGGGGTCAAGATAAACGTAAAGGTTAAAAAGGGCGTCTTTTATGCCGATATCGTAACCCATGCTGTCTTTTATACCTTTTTTGATAACAAATTCGTATACGGTATATTCTGCTTTATCACCGTCAGTAGTCAGATTGTCGCCCGAATCATACATATTTATGCTGTAATCAAGCGCAACGGTTGCTTCATCTTGTCCGCAAACAATATTGCCTTTAGCATCCGCTGTAAGCATAGAAATCTGCGTCATACCAACAACTTCACCGTCGTTCTGTGCAGTATATACAAAAGGGTTAAAGTTTTCATCAACCGCGCCGAGAGCTAACGCAACAGGACGGGTTTCGGTATCAATGCCTGCCGTATTGTCGTTACAGCCGGCAACGGCAAATACCATTGAACCGCACATTGCGCCGAGAATAATATTTCTTATGGCTTTTTTCATTTTTAGTCCTCCGATTTTTTCTAAATTTTGTTAAAGATTACAGGTGGATTCGAACCGTCTAAATACGTTATAGTACAAGATGAATTCTTGACCGTAATATCCGTATAACTTGCGTCGTCCTTATTACCGAACAACCAGTCATTTTCATAAGTTTCGTAAATACTTCCCCTGTTCAAATTAATTTTGAGCGCTCCGCCGTCGATATTGAAGTTCTCAATAACAGCGCCTTCTTCAATCGTGTTGCTTATAAATCTGATATTTCCGGAAGCATTTTGTCCGATTGTAAAAGAAGCTTCAAAATCTTTAAATGTAACGTCTTTTATTTCGGCAGAACTTCTTATTGTTCCGAACATAGCCGCAGACGCATTGGAAATAGCTTGCGACCTTCTGATTATGAAGTTGCTGATTGTGTAACCGTTACCTTTGATTTTACCGGTATAATTGTTTATATTACTAAACGCCCTGCCGCCTAAATCAATATCGCTATCTATATAATAACTGCCCGAAGAACTGTTAAAAATCATTGCGGCATCGGTAGCGGTTCTTACTATATTCCACTCGCCTTTTAAAAGCTTTACATTGAGTTTGATATCCTCGTAAACGCCCTCTTCATTAGGCTGGTCGGGATATTCAATGGGCCAAGAATCGAAAAGTTCGTCTCCGTAATACAATCCGTAAACGGTATAACCGTCTATTTTTATACTCGAAGTAACATTGCCCAAACCGCTTACTTTATCGATTTTGTATTCAAGCCCGACAAGTTCTTCGCCTTTTTTGACCGTATGCGTTTTATCGTTTACAGTATAAGTAATTTCGTCGATATCTCCGTCCTTGCTGTCAAGTATAAGGCGCAGACGCATGTCCTCGTACCAGTCGGCGCAAACATAATAATGGTCGCCGGATTTTAAAACTGTATTTTTAAAGTCAAACTTATTTCCCGAGCTCTGTATACCCTTTGAAACATCGTAATCTTCATTTTCATTATACTTTTCGCCGTTCCTGTAAAGGGGTACGCCGTCTTCTTCCGCAGCAAGATACCAGCCTGTAAAGTTGTATCCTGCCTGCGGTTTCAAATCGGCGCTACCGCTTATAAGCGCGTCCGTTCCTATATCGTAAGCGTAAGTCCCTGCAGGGTAATAGATGTTTTTAACATAGGACTCGTCGTTGAACGTACCACCCTTACCGTTGTTGAGAAAATACGTTACCTGCGCGGTTAAACCGTATTTTTCTCTCAGCTCGTCAATGGTAAAATTAACTTTACAACCCGCAAC
>RYWC01000004.1:0-11811 GCA_003979335.1 Clostridia bacterium | reverse complement strand
TACGCAAACCGTAGCGATTATGCCGAAAACGGCTATAATCAGGATTTTTATTTTCTTCGTCATCTGCTACCTCTGTTTTCTTCTGCGAACTGTTCCTGCAACAAAAATCATAAGCCCTACAGCCGTAAGCGTCAACAACGCGGTCCCTCCAAGCGTATCGACGCTTCCGCAGCCGCCTGCGCAACCGCCCTCAACTGTTCCGTCTCCGTTGTTTCCGCCGTTTACCGTAACAGTTACCGGCACGTTAAGGTTTCTTCCGCCGTAAGAAAGCCTTACAGCGTTGTCATATTCGGTCAAAGGCTGGTCGTCAATTACGGTAACTTTGCTCATATCCGCGTTCTCCGAAGAATAATCGTCGTAAATTACCACAATCTGAAGCCCTGTAATATCAAACTTTTCACCGACTTTATATTCGGTTTTATAAGAACCTGTAAATGTCAGTCTGGAAATTTTAACGTTGATACCGAATAAAGCTTTAACAGGACGCAAAGCCGTTTCTATTGCGTTGAATTTTTCAATAAGCGAGCTGTCAACGAAGTTCATCTGATTTTCGTCGTTTGCAAAAGCGTTGTAATTCTCGTGCGCGGCTTTGACCTGAGCGGAATAATTTTCAATTTCTTTCAAAGTTTTATTGTCTTTATTCCAGCCCGAAATTTCCTGTGCGGAATAAGTGCCGCTGACAAACTTTATAAACGAATCGGTAGCCTGAGCTTTTGCAATGCCCGTAAGCGTACATTCGCCGAAATAGTTTGCAAAAATATAATTATCGTATCCTACTCCGTTTTCAGGGCGGTAAATTTTAAGCTTAGGCAAATTTATGCCGCTTGCATCTACCATATTTACATAGAATATAAAGTCTGTTGCAAAGTTGTTATAATAATATCCTTTAACCGAAGTCAGACCTGCAATGTCCACAAGGTCGTCCACTATGGCTGAATATTCTGTTTCGAGCACGGGCGCCGTAACGCCTTTAAATTCGTAGGATGTTATTCCGCTTTGATAGAAAGCAGCCGCGCCTAAAACTTCAAGCTCGTAAGGTAAAACAACTTTTGTAATACAACCGTCATTGAGCTGGCGGAATGCAGAGCCCTCGACTTTTATAGTAGAATCCAAAACGTTATAAACTTTTTCACCGTCAACTGTTTCCGCAATTTTCGCAGAAGGATACGCAATGAGCGTAAATACATCTTTGTTCACGCTGATTTCGTATTCGGGCAACGGCTTTAAAGTTATGGTGTTATCGGGATTTTCTATTTTTTCGGTTTTCTGCTTAGCATAATTCTTTACATACGCGTAAAGAACTCCGTCATTCGCAAAGAACGCTTCGTTTCCGTCAGCAACAGTAAATCCCGTAAGCTTTGACGAACCGGCAAAAGCGCCGTCGCCTATAATGACAAGCGATGCCGGAATATTTACGGTAGTTTCGCTGCCGCCGTAGAATGCAAATCTCCCCACAGAAACCGCTGCAGGAATGGATATTTCCGTATAAGCGTCATCCGCGTCGACAAAAAACGCATAATCTCCGATAGTTTTTGCCGAAGTAAGAGTAAGCGATTTAAGCGCCGAACAATCGGCAAACGCATAATTGCCTATTTCGGTTACAGCCGATAAGCCTGTAACTGTTTCAAGCGATTTGCAGCCTGCAAAAGCATAATCGTTTACTGTGACTGCGCCGTTAAGATTTACCGATGCAAGCGCGCCGCAATTCAAGAACAGACCTGTGCCTATTTCTCTTATAGAACTGCCAAAGGTAACAGAAGTAAGATTCTGTCTGCCTGCCGCTGATTCTGCCGCAAAAGTATATTCGCCTGTAACGACCGCCGCCGAATTAAATGTGACGGCTTCCAAAGCAGGAGTTTCATAGAAAGTATACGCGCCCAGACTTTCCAAAGCAGGAAGCGTTGCCGTTTGAAGCGTTACACAGCCTGCAAACGTTTTACTGCCCATTTTAGTAATGTTGCTGTCAAGTGCTATTTGCGCAAGTTCTTTACAGTTTTCAAATACTGAATTTCCGAACTCAGCCTTATTCGCAGGCGCAAAACTGAACGAGCTTAAAGGCGTTTCCGCAAACGCGTAATCACCGACGTAAGTTACGCCTGTGGGAAGTGTTACCGAAGTAAGCTGTGTTTTATAGAATGCGTACTCGGGTATAGTTGAGATATTGCCGAGTATAGTGACTTTATTTAAAGTGCTGTTGGCAAAAGCCCCTTCACCTATTTCAGTCACTGACGCAGGAATGGTTAATTCCTTTATCTGGCTGTAAGCAAACGCATTGCGCCCTATTCTGGTTACGCCTGCAGGAACAGTATAGTTTCCACTACCCGTAAACAGCAAAAGCGTATTGCCGCTAATTACAGCGTTATTGCTTATAGTATAATCGCCGCTACCGCCGTCTGTCAAGTTTGTACCGCTAAAAGCATCAGAACCAATGTGTTCAAGCCCCTTAGGAAGAGTCAAACTTGTAAGTTTTGCGGTATTTTTGAATGCTTCGGCGCCAATGCTCTTGACATAGCAATTGCCGAAATCAACTGAAGTAAGATTAGAACATCCGGCAAACGCCCTGTCGCCTACGAAAAATTCAAGTTTACCGTCTGCCGAAGAATCGGTAAATTTTACTGTTTGTAAACCTGTGCAGTTTTCAAAAGCGCCGTTTCCTACATTTGTTGACTTTATTTCTATATTCTTGATTTTATTACATGCAGGATAGTCGGTATAAAGCCAATCGCTCCACTCGCTCTTCTCATAATCGTAGGTTTGATATGCGTACCTGCAAGACGAGAACATATTTTCGCCTATTGCCGTAAATCTGCCCGTAGTTACATTTGTAAGATTTTCGCATCCGCTGAATACGTTGGAACCGGCAACATGCAAACCTGTCAAATCCAAAGAAGTAAGCGAAGAACAACCCATAAACGCCCTGTCATAAGCCGTACCGATAGCTTTCGATTTCACTATCGTACTGAGTTTGTTACAATCTTTGAAAGCTTCCCTTCCCAAGCTTATAACCTTTGTGTTGCGGAGGTCGAGAACTTCAAGCGAAGTACAGCCCTCAAACGCATTTCTGTTGATAAGCCTTAATTTGGATTCCACAACAAAGCCCTCTGCTTCATAATCGGAATCAAGGTCGTTTACGAAATATACGCCTTTGAGCGAAGTACATCCCTTGAACGCTCTTACGTCTATTTCAGTAATAGTTTTCGGTATGATTATTTTTGTAATTTTTGTATTGTTTAAGAACGCCTCTTCGCCGATTGACATTATCGTGGTATTCTCAGGGAAAACAACTACGCCTTCTTCGCCGTTTATTGTTTCGCCCTCGCCGTGATACTCTGTAAGCGACATGTTTTCAATTGTGAACTCGTCTAAAACGTTAAAACTTAAATTCCTTGTAATTGTAGGTCCGTCAAGTATTTTAATGGTTGCACTAACGGTTGCCGAGCCCTTTGAAACAGTGTGAACAAAACCTTTATCGTCGACGGTAACGGCATTGCCCTTTACCGACCACGTCACCGCAACGTTTTCCATCGGATAGTACCACGGGTCGGGAACTACATTTAACTGAATGTCTTCACCGGGATAAACACTGACGTTAGCACCGTTTTTGCCCTTTACCAAAGCATCGGTATTATTTCTTATTACGTTAAACGCAAAATCAGGATTGCTTATTTTTGCAACGTTATCGGTTACTTTTACAAAGATTGTTTCGCTTTTGCCTTTACCGTTGCTTACCGTTACGGGACGCTCTCTTCCATTAGTGGATTTTAAACCAACGATTTCGCCGTTTTTAACAGCGATATAACCGTCATTGGTCAAATTTCCGCCGCCTACGGTAAGAATAAAGTTTGAAGGGTCAGCTTTGCCTTCGTAAACAAGGTTTATCCTGTGAGCAGAGTTTATGTCAAGCGTAAGATGTGACTCGCCCTCGGCAAGGCTGAAAGTATCGGGCAGAACGTTTACATTCAACGCCGTATCAACCTGCGTGCTGTTGTTTAATCCGCCAAGATAATAATTTGAATGGTTTAATGCGTAGTCGTCAAGCTGAACATAAAGCTTATCCTTATATTCGTCCCAAATATCCGTTACGTCAATGGAAACGCTTGAAACACCGTTCTTTACAGGATTTTTAATGGGAGTTATATAATCTGTGGCAAGGTTAAGCTTTCTTTGATTATCGCTTTCGTCAAGATAGCAAAGCATAACCGACTGAGGATAATGGTTATCAAAAACGTCAAGGTCGAGATAAATCCTCTGCTTGTCTTTAGAACCCTCTTTATAGTTGTAATATCTGAGCCGCGCGTCCTGTAAAACGGGCGTTTCATAGTCAACGTAGAAATCGAACGAGAAAGTATTTTCTTCCGTAGCCTCGGAGTCGCTGTTGAAAAGGAATTCGAAGTCAAACCTGTACTTTCCGTTTTCAAGCAAACCTAATTCGTCGGCTGAAAGCTTTAATTCAACATATGCCGGTCTTGCAGAGCCGCCGTTAGAATAAGCTTTGCTTACCCTGTTATTATGTCCCTCTTTAATAAGTTCGCCTGTCACAGAATCATAAAGCTTATATTTAACAACCCTTGCGCTTCTCAGCAAACCTGCGTAAACACATCTGATGTTATAAGTTGTAACGTAATTTCCTATCCCTTCATCGTTATAAATTTCGTCAAATCTCGAAATCGCGCAATATTCTTTATTTGCGTACATCGGTACCTGTGAAGGGTCAGGGTCCTGAGCATAAACATAAGAACCCATAGGAATTATATACTTATCGCCGTAATAGGAAGCAAAAGGCTGGGTGGGCCATATAGTCTCCTTAGGCTTGTTTTCTTCGTCCAAAGAAGTATTCTGGGAAAGCTCTGCAAGCTCGAACACATCGTAATCGAGCATAGGCGCCTTTTCCCAATCGCCGAAGAAAGTCAAAAAAGGAATAGAAAGGTCGCACTGCGTACTGTCCTGAGAAATAAGCTTTATAAAACCTTCTACGAACATTCCGTTTTTGAACTTGGAATTGATATAATCTTTTTCACTCTTCGAAAGCGTAATTGTAACGGTAACAGTTTTAACTTCGCCGGCAGGAACCGAAACGGAAGTTACAGGCGAACCGTCCACAGTAAATACAGGAGGGATGTCGTTCTCGCCGTTGCAAAGCATATATGCTTTTTCCGCAACTGCGATGTTATCGCTCGAAATCTGTTCGGTCATTACTATTGAATCGGTATTGAAAGTCAAAGTTTTATTACCGAAGTTTTTAACGTTAAAACCGAAAGTATATACGCCTGTACCGTCTTCGTCTTCACCCAATTCTATCTTGGGTCTGCCGTCTTTACCTGCGTAGTAAACTGTATCGCCGATACTTTTTCCGCCGATTTTGCTCAACCTGTCGCTTGCCTCGTCGGTAAATATAAATGCCTGAGTAGCATTAAGCGTTTTTGACGGGTCTTTGTTCGTGCCGACGATATTATTCAGATTTGCAAGACCTGCGCCCTGCTTACGGGGGGAATACGCCAAACCGTCTTCGTCAAATGCAGTTGTGGCAGTACTCATTATAAGTTGGTTTGTAAGTCTTGTGATATAACTTGCCTCTTGTCCTTTGGCAATGTCAAGCGTTTTAACGTAATTTCTTACAAGCGCCGTAAGCCCAGCCATATTGGGCGAAGCCATCGACGTTCCGCTCTGTTCGTCATATCCGCCCGGAACGGTTGAAGTAATTTCACCGCCGTGCGCGGTAATTTCGGGTTTGATTTTTAAATCGGGAGTTGTTCCCCAAGATGAGAACGCGCTCATAAAAGGACCTGCGGAAAGGTCTCTTACAATGTTAATTTTGCCAACCAATCCCTTTTCGCCGCTCTTTGCGTAATCCCTTAATCTGTTTCCTGCATCCATACCGATGGAAACTGCGGGGCACTTTTCAATGTCACTTTCGGCAATATCACCGAGCGACATTCTTACAGTACCGGCAACGTTGTTAAAAATAATTACGCCGATTGCTCCCTCGTCACAAGCATACTGAACCTTTTGCTGGAAAGTATTGCCGCCGCGTTGAATAAGCGCAATTCTTCCCTTTATAAGTTCGCGGACGGTGTTGTTATATGAAGACGGCTGACCGTTGCCGACATAAACATACTCGAATTCATGGCTGTCCTCGCCTTCGTCAAGCATTAAATCGACAAAATCATAGGGTTCGGAATTTCCGTTATTCGAATTTTCAAAGAAAACAGCGTTACCCTTTTCGTCGCGCATATATTCGGACTTCTGTCCGCTTACGCTGGCAACGGAAAGCGCCGCATGATAGGTTGAGGGCGAGCCGACAGTTCCCGAATCGGGATTTGACGCAAGGTTAGTTCCGTAAGTTGAACCGAAACCTGCGGAATAGTCGTTACTTGCCGCACATATAAGGCTTATACCTTCTTTTTGGATGTTTTTGAATATAACGTCGAAAAGTCTTCCCTCGTCGTCGTCATCGTCGGTTGTCGAAAAACCTGCCGTTGAACCAAGGCTCATATTTATAACGTCAACGCCCAAAGTCACGCAGTCTTCAAGCGCAGCCATAATATCTTCGGCCTCAGCGCCGCCGAGCGCAGGGTCGTCAAGATTATCGGTAAACGTCTTGCAAATTACAAGCTGTGCGTCAGGCGCAACACCCTTGAAAGGCTCATTTATATGATTACCGTCTTTATCGTCATAACCGCCTTCGTCATATCCTCCTACAATACCTGCAACGTGTGTGCCGTGGTTGGAATAAGAAGGATATACATCCGCGTCGTTATCCGCATAATCAAATGCAAAAGGAATTTTTTCACTGATATATACGTCGTCTGCGGTTAAAGAAGCTCCTTTTGCGTTCATTCTTTCAAGCGCACGGGTATTTGCAAGCTTTTCTTCAATCTTGGTCTTGCTGAATTCCGACGAAGTAGTGACAGGTATTCTCTGGAAAGCGTCATGCGTATAATCAAGTCCGGTATCGAGTATTGCAACGACCGTTCCGGCGCCTGTACCCCAAGGGTATTCGGCAAGACTTGCGTACTCCGAAGAATCGTAAATACCTGTCTTATATACAAAGCTATCATTCACGGTAGCGCCGTTCGCATCGGTTTCAGACTGAACGGTCTGAGGTACAAGATAAGTGCTGCCGACAACTACGCTTTTGACTCCGGCAAGTTCTTTGATTTCAGAAAGGTAAGCCGTATTAACTTCGATTGCAACGGCATTCAAAATTGTAGAATAAGTGTGTTTGACCTTATAATTGATTTTACGAGAATTGAGTTTATTTATAAAATTTTTCTGTTCTTCGTCAATCGCGCGCATTGTCGCAAAGCCTACGGAAGAATCCATAAACTGCGCGACGGTTTCATTGTTACTTTTAGCATCAAGCACGCTTTTACCGTCCAAGGAAACTATTAAAGTTTTAGTTTCATCGGGGGTTTTGGGCGCTTCCATAACTTTTGAATTAAAATTTTCTGTCGTCAGAGCAGTAGTATCGAACTGCCCCGTAACGTCTGTAAATTTCACATTGTCGACAGACGATTTGTTTACGGACATACTGCCGTCAAAGTTAGCTAACGCAGTACCTGCCGCAAACGTTGCACAAAGCGTTACTGAAAGACACGCCAATACTCCGCGTTTGATTTTGTTTCTTGATAAACTCATAGCTGTTCCTCTATTCCAAAATTATATAAGCGTAACTTTTAATTTATGGGGGTAACGGTTCTCTCTTCATGGTCGATAATAACCGTAACCTCTTCCTCGCCTGACACTCTTATTACAACTGTGGTAAAGTCGTTATCGGCGGATTCTATAAGATATTCGCCCGTTTTACCGCTGAAAGTTATGGTTCCGTCAAATTTAAATTCATATTTAACATTACCGTTATAAGCTGTCATTATAGGCGAATTAAGAACGTCAAAACTTGTAAGCTGCATTCTGTCATATCTGCTTCCTCCGTCTTTAAGGAAGATTTTTTCGCCCGTTGCCTCGTTGTTCAAATTTTCCAAAACATACGCCTCTTCTTCGTTATCGTAAACCCACATATAGATTTTACCGAATCTACGGGTATAAGCATAAGTTTTAAGACCACTTTCGCTTGCTTCATGCGCCGTTCCGAGAGCAAATCCGCTGTCGGCAAGTCCGTCAAAAGCCAATTTATGGTTTCTGTTAAGCGTATTCGTCCAACCACCGTAAATTTCGTCGCAAGGAGACGCATAACTGTAATCGCCTGCAACCTGATAAGGATACGACGAAACAGCAATATTGCCGTCGTTCAACAAAAGAAGATAAATTTGAACAAATCCATCCATCTGGTTTCCGTAGAAAAGATAGATGTAGTTATATTGAGGGAAATAAGCGTAAGTTACGTCGCTTGTATTGTTGAACATACCCTTAGCTTCATATGACAAATCGAAATCGCCGATATAGAAAGTGTTATCCCTGTTGCTTATCGCCCAAGTTTTTCCTGCAAAAGGCAGATAAAGGTTCAAACTTCTATCCGTTTCGCCTTTGAGCCTGAATATAAATTTATATCCGTCTATCGTAATTGTTCCAAGCTCTTCCGCGCTGTTGTCTTTATTAAATATAGAAATAACAATATCGGTTACGGGAGTTTCCAAATCCATATTTACGGTTCCGCTTTTGATTTTGTAACCGTAAACAGTAGCGTCGCCTTTAACCGGCGTTACAGTAAGAGTTCCTCCGTTGGGAAGATTTCCGCGCCCGTCAAATCTGTAAACATTGTGTACAGAATCGGTCAAGGGCAAATCATACATAACGTCGCGGCGAATAAGTTCAGCATTTGAACCGCTTTGAGAAACAGTGATTACGCCGTCGGTATACACCAACTTATATTCTTTACCTTTGTAAGTAAATACGCCCTCAAGTCCGCTTTCAACCGTGCATTCATAAGGCACTTTTTCGCCATTGACAGTTAAATAGCCTTTCGGTGCCGAACCGTCGCTGCCGTCTGTATTGTAAATACCCATTCCGTTAAAGTCTAAAATTTCAAAGGACACGCCGTCTATAGATTCTTCGCCTACCCAAACGCCATTATAATTATCCACAAGATAGCAGTTATAGCTTATAAACTTAGCCGCAGACGAATCATAAAAATGCGCGCTGATAGTTCTTGTATCCGGATTGTAAACAAAATATCCGAAAACCTGCGTACCTGAAAGCAATGTATAGGTATTGTCGGGTTTTCCGCTTAATCCGTCGAAAAAACCGTCCTTAACATACATAAGACCTTCATAAGCTCTGCCCTGAACTACGGCTACCGCGCCGCCTGCAAGTCCTTTACCGAAACCGTCAAGGCTTATTTGTGTTGCATCGGACTGCGCGCGCCAAATTCCGTAGAAACTGTCCTGATAGCAGAAAAATTCTCCGCCGACGTTGAGAAGTCCGCTCGCGTCTATAGTTGCAGTCTTTCCGTTCCCAAGGTCCGCAACTCCGCCACTCACAGTATAACTTCCGCTTGCGGCAACAGAGCCTTTTACCCAATATTTCCACGCTCCGACTCCGTCGAATTCGTATTTAACGGTATTAAGCGTTGCAGATTTCTCCCAAACGCCCTTAAAAACATCGCCAGAAGTTACAGGGGCGCTGCTCTTGAATACCAAAGGCGCGCTTTCGGTAAAGTAAGTGCCGTCGTAGATACTTATTCCCGAATCAGAGCGGACGCCGGCAAACGAAACAGGGTTGAAATATGCGTCAAGCTCGGGAGTATTAGCCCAATCGATGTTTCTGTAAAGTCTTACAAACAGTCCGTTATTTAAAATAATATCAGTACCGTCATAGGTATAAGTTGCGGCAAAGGAAAGCGTGTCTATATAGCTGTAATTGCCGTCGGCAGAAAGTTCCAAAACTACTGTTCTGTCATAGTCTCCATCAAAATAATACTTTCCGGCAACTTCTTTGTAATCGGCGAACCCGACATAAAGCGTAACCTCGCCCGTTATCATATAACCGAAAGGAACTTTTTGCGTACAAGCCGAATCAAAGAAATAACCGTACGAGGTCAACCCGTCTTCAGAAGTAACATACTCTTTAATTTCTTCGTCCAAATAATAGACGAAAGGCGAATAGTTATTTTGTTTTACCGTAACTTTCACATCAGCGGAAGAAGCCCCGTCCACTTTCTGCGAGCCATAGTTTACCGTAAAGTTAAATATATGTTCTGCGGTTCCTTCAAAATTGACCGCAGGAGATTTGCCTCCCTCAATTTCCCAATCTGAAGAATGCCACTTTAACGTATTCTTTAACCAAGCCGAATCTGTAGGTCTAACGCTGTCCCCGAAAAAGCTGTTGTAAACAACAAGTTCTCTTTCGAATTTGGTTGCACGCTCATTACCTGCAACGATATCGCCTTCTAAAGCTTCTGTTTTACCGCCGTACGCTTCGGTTTCGCTCAGTGAAAAACTGTTTGAAATAACGGTGTTGCGACCCGCGTAAGCGGCAATACCGCCGGCATAAGCATAATAGAATTCAGGGTTTTCTGTATTATCGGCAGGTGAAACGTTAAAGTTTGCGGTTGCCGAAAGGAAAGAATCGGAATAACAATTTGCAACGGCAGTATAATTGCTGAGCCAGCCTACTATTCCGCCTGCGCGCATTGCTCCGAAAATCTGACCGCCGGCAAAGCAGTTTACAATTGCCGCCGAACCCTTGTCACTGTCTGAAAAAGCATAACCTGCTATACCGCCTGCGGCAAGCACATACATACTTGAAGATATGTCAACGTTAGTGCTGACGTTTTCCACGGAAGCGAAATAATGGCTTTCCATTCCGTTTGACTGCACCGTTACACCCTGCATAATACCGACAGCGCCGCCGGCATATGAGAAGTAAGTACTGCCGTAAGCGTGGATGCGACCTTCCGTAGCGCTGCACGCAACGATGCTTGCGCCGGCAGAAAGACCGGCGAACGCGCCGACACAAACATTGCTGGTAGACGACGCGGAAGCGCTTATTTCAAAATCTTTAAGATGCAGTTTCTGAATTATGCCGGTATTGTCAACTCCCAACCTCGGCTGAATGCAACCGAAAAATCCAACGTATTCCGTACTTGTACCGGGGTCGATAACAAAATTGGAAACAGTATGATTTTTACCGTTGAAGTTTCCTGCAAAAAACGCAGAAGAATTTCTGAAATCTCCGATAACGTCTAATTTCGCACCGCCGCAGTCAATATCTCCTGCAAGTTCGTAAAACGCAGTAACATATGTCGCATTACCCGAATTTACAGATTGCGCCGTAAACAGCAGGTCTTTGACCGTAGAGATTATAAACGGGCTTTCATCTGTGCCCTCACCGGAAAGTGAATGCGCCAATTCGCTTACCGACACCGAAACCGTGACGTCGGAATTTACGGTAAACTTATACTCGCCGTTATTTGCCGAGAGCTCGGAGTCGCCGGCTTTGACTACGGGACTACCATATCCCTCGTCCAAGACAAGCAAAAAAGCAACTTCGGCGCCGTTTGACACTTCCGTCTCTTTAGATGCAAATTCCTCGCCGCCCATTTTATATTTAAAATTTTCACCTTCGGCAAAAACAACCTTATATTTGGTGTCTCCGTCGGGAGGAGGAGTTTCTTCGGTTATGCAACCGAAAGCAAAGCCTGTACATAAGCAAGCTACCGTTAAAAATAAAGCTGTCAAATACTTTTTAATTTTCATTGTAAACCTCAAAAAAACACACGCAAAAGAAAAGTGCCTCACACTTTTCCCCTCTCATCTATTAGCCGTTTCGGCGACATTAACCGCCGCAAATCATTTCCCTATGTTAGGTTGCGCAATATATACGCAAATTTACACCTGTCTCTTATACACATCT
>RYWC01000120.1 GCA_003979335.1 Clostridia bacterium | reverse complement strand
CCGCATCGCAGGAAAAACCCGCTACATGCCTTGTAGTCGCAGTTGGCCCCGGCGGTCTTGTGGACGGAAAAGACGTTAAAATGCAGGTAAACGTCGGCGACAAAGTTCTGCTTGCAAAATACAGCGGAACAGAAGTCAAAGTTGACGACAAAGAATATACCATAATACGTCAGAACGATATTCTGGCAATAGTTGAATAAGGAGACATTAATTTATGGCTAAACAGATTAAATACGGCGACGAAGCAAGAAATTTACTTGAAAAAGGCGTAAATACGGTTGCAGATACCGTAAAAATCACACTCGGACCCAAAGGTCGCAACGTTGTTCTTGATAAAAAATTCGGCGCGCCGCTCATCACAAACGACGGCGTTACGATTGCAAAAGAAATAGAGCTTGAAGACCCTTTTGAAAATATGGGCGCACAGCTTGTAAAAGAAGTTTCCACCAAAACCAACGACGTTGCAGGCGACGGCACCACCACCGCCGTTGTTCTTGCGCAGGCGATTGTAAAAGAAGGGCTTAAAAATCTTGCCGCAGGCGCAAACCCTATGATTCTTAAAAAGGGCATCTCCGCCGCGGTAGATACAGCGGTTGCAAAAATTCAGTCTATTTCTAAACCTGTTGAAAATAAGCTTGCAATTTCACAGGTTGCATCCATTTCGGCAGGGGACGAAAAAATAGGCGAACTTATTGCAAACGCAATGGAAATTGTCGGAAAAGACGGCGTCATTACCGTTGAAGAAGGCAAAACCATGAATACAGAACTCTCTACCGTTGAGGGTATGCAGTTCGACAGGGGCTACGCTTCTGCTTATATGGTAACCAATACCGAAAAAATGGAAGCTGTTTTGGATAATCCATATATACTTATAACCGATAAAAAGATTTCTTCTTTGCAGGAAATTCTTCCCGTTATCGAACCAATTGCACAGCAAGGCGCAAGACTTCTTATTATTGCAGAAGACGTTGAGGGCGACGCGCTTGCAGCGCTTATCGTAAACAAGCTTAAAGGAGTTTTAAACTGCGTCGCAGTAAAGGCACCCGGTTTCGGCGACAGAAGAAAAGCAATGCTTGAAGATATAGCAATTCTTACAGGCGGCACGGTAATTTCAAGCGATTTAGGCTACGAATTTAAAGACGTTACTGCAGATATGCTCGGAAGAGCGGCGCAGATTAAAGTCGATAAAGACAACACCACCATTATCGGTGGCTCAGGCGACGCGGACGGCATAAAATCGAGAGTTGCTTCGATTAAAGCCCAGATTGCAGAAACAACATCCGATTACGACAGGGAGAAATTGCAGGAAAGGCTTGCTAAACTTGCAGGCGGCGTAGCGGTAATAAGCGTAGGCGCGGCAACCGAAGTCGAAATGAAAGAAAAGAAACTGAGAATAGAAGACGCGCTTGCGGCAACAAAAGCGGCAGTTGAAGAAGGTATCGTTCCCGGCGGCGGCGTAGCGCTACTTTCCACCATTCCCGAGCTTAAAAAACTTATAGCAACACTGCACGGCGACGAAAAAACAGGCGCTTCAATTGTAATGAAAGCAATTGAAGAACCCGTCCGTCAGATTGCAAAGAATGCCGGCTACGACGGCTCGGTTATCGTAAACAGCATTTTACGCTCCAAAAATCCCAATTACGGATTCGACGCACTCAAAAACAGATACACCGACATGGTTGAAAGCGGAATTATCGACCCCACCAAAGTTTCACGCTCCGTTCTTCAGAACGCGGCTTCGGTTGCGGCAACGTTACTTACCACCGAAAGCATCGTTACCGATATTCCCACTCCTCCTGCGCCTCCTATGGGCGGCAACCCCGATATGGGCGGAATGTATTAATAAATTAATATAACAAAGACAAAAAAAGCGAAACCTGAAAGCGCACTCCCCCTATGGAATAAAAAACTAATTTTTATAGAGTTGTACTTTCAAGCGATAAAAAAACACTCTCAGACAAATCTTCGAGAGTGTTTTTTCTATACATAATTTAACCGCTAAAATAAGTTAATTGATATTTATATTTTTATTTGCTAACCGTCGTAATGCTCTAGATTGTCTTACAATACCGAATATGCTTAATCCCAATACAACAGATGAAACTGAAATTATAATAATATAGATGCCCAAAGTTGTAGGTTTTAATAATGATTCTTTATAGACGGACAAACAGCACAAACCATTATCGGCAACCAACATTTTCATTGTCGTACCATCGGACACTACTATTTGTTTAATATACTGCTCCCGCGCACGCAGTTCATCTCTACTTCTGCATATAACAGTAACTAAATATTCATCTGTATACATGTTGCCATTGTCGTCAACATATTCATATACAATGTGAAAACGCCCTTTATATACTCTCGCAGGGTCACTATGTGAGCCTACTAGTCCATAATCATCATAATATCTCTTTATATATGCATCAACTTCAACGCCGTTTTCGTATAAATACTTCGTTTCTTGTCGGTATTCTAACGCTTGTGGAACACCATATATTGAAACAATAATCAAGAAACTTGCGATAACAGCAAACACACAAAAGATGATTAAAACCGCTATTGCGTATTGTTTTTCTCTTTTTTGTTGTGTATTTTTCATATCTAATCCACGCTAAATTACTGTTTATCATACAAACAATATATAATATTAACATTGAAAACCAAGCGACAGAACAAATGTAGGACTCACTACACTTATTGCACTTTTTGCTTCGTAAGTTCCGTTTTCTTTGTGTTTCTTTTCGTCCACAAAGAAAATAATACAAGCAAAAAGGCGTAGTTTACACCGCGCCATTTATATCTTGCTCGCGGTTTAACATAATTCCCTAAGGGAACTACGGGAAAGACTTCATTTTAATTATAAATAAATTTTTTATTATTAATTTAATTATGCAAAACAGCTAAATGCGTGTAATCTTTGACTTTTTTCTATAAAATACACAAAAACTAAGATTTATTAAAATTATTTAATATCCTTTTAAGAGCATATTTGCCG
>RYWC01000119.1 GCA_003979335.1 Clostridia bacterium | reverse complement strand
AGTATTGAATTTGCAAATCTTTTATTGTACAATTAATGCAATGAAAGTATTATCTGGTAGGTGAGTTATGGAAATCTCAGATGTACGAATCAGATTAGTTAACAAGGGGGACAATAAACTTAAAGCAGTTGCATCGATTACTATTGACGAGTGCTTCGTTGTACACGATATTAAAATAATCGATTCCGCAGAAGGCGCGTTTATTGCGATGCCCAGCAGAAAAACTAATGATGGCGATTATAAGGATATTGCACATCCACTAAATACCGCGACCCGAGATAATTTGAAAAAAGCAATCCTTACGGCTTACTATGATGAACTTAAAAAATAGGTCATATTTGGTTTTCCGTCAGTTAAATTAATACTGTATTTGTAAAACGAAAAACACACGGCATAAACCGTGTGTTTTTCGTTATTTAAAATTTAATTAATTATCTCTTTTTTTGCCGAAATTCTTTAAAAGTTGCGCAAACTTGGGCACATTCTTTTCAGGCTGGCGCTCTATTGCAGGCTCCTCCGCTTTCGGCTGTGCCACAGGCTGAATATACGGCGCTTGACGCTCAGGTTGAATGGCAGGCTGTATAGGCTGAACGGGCGCAGGTTTGTAATACGGCTCGCTGACAGACATTCTTCTTATTCCGCCCGAACCATAAAATCCGTCGTCATATGTTGCTGCAGGAATACCGGTATAACCCCTGTTTGTTTCTTCCTCATGTCTTATATCGTAACCGGGAAAACCGGTAGCAATAACCGTTATTTCGACCTCGTCATGAACGTTAGGGTCTATTCTTGCGCCGAATATGATATTAGCCGAAGCGTCTACAACGCTTTTAACAAGTTCAGCCGCATCGGTCACTTCGTCTATGGTTAAATCCTGTCCGCCGACTACGTTTAAAATAACCCCTCTCGCACCCTCGATTGTCGTTTCAAGCAAAGGACAGTTTACCGCAACCCTGACAGCTTCGATTATGCGGTTGTCACCCTTTGCCACGCCAACTCCGAGGTGGGCTATTCCCTTGTCTTTCAATATAGTCTTGACGTCTGCAAAGTCAAGATTTATAAGCGCAGGATTGACGATAAGTTCCGTCAGCCCCTTTATACTTTGTTTCAGAATTTCGTCCGCTACGCGCAACGCTTCCGTCATAGGCGTGTTCTTCGCCACAACCGTTTTGATTTTATCGTTGGGAATTACGATAAGCGTATCAACGTATTTTTTAAGGTTATCCAAACCCTTAGCCGTATTTTCCATACGCTTCTTGCCTTCGAAACTGAAAGGTTCCGTAACAACCGCAATAGTCAGAATCTTCATATCTCTTGCAATTTTGGCAATAACAGGCGCGGCGCCCGTGCCCGTTCCGCCACCCATTCCAGCAGTTATAAACAGCAAATCAGTATTCTTAACGGCTTCGGTCAAAAGGTCTTTGCTCTCTTCCGCCGCAGCTCTGCCCACTTCAGGGTCGGCGCCGGCGCCGAGTCCTTTAGTCAGCGCGCTACCTATCTGAATTTTATTTTCGCAAGGAGAAAGCGTAAGAATCTGGCTATCAGTATTTACAACAAAATATTCCGCGCTGTTAATACCTGCGTCAAGCATTCTGTTTACAGCGTTGTTGCCTGCGCCGCCAACACCGAAAACCTTTATCTTGGCTCTGCCGGTAATTCCGCCCGAACCCATTCCATGTAAATCGTTAAACATATCCGTAACCTCCGTTAAGTGGTAACTAACTTAATTTTTTGCGTCGCTAAGCGCCATATCAAGCAAACTGAAAACCGAAGAAAAATTCGGCTTATCGTAATAAGGCACCTTAGGGGCTATAATTTCCACGCCCTTTACAAGTCTGCCTGCAAGATGTTCGGCAGTTCCGCGGACGACTTTTATTCCCTCACCGGTAACCAGAAGCGGCTTACCGTCTATATTTCTGCCTGTAAAAGACTGCCGGCATTCTTCTATTGTTTCACAAATACCGTCAAGCCCTTCGCGTATTATACTTCTTATTTTCGCAGTTTCGAATTTATAGCTTGTACCGTCGTATACGCATTCTTCAACGCTTGTCAGCTTTTCTTTTGCATTCAGATTTACCGTCGAAAGAAAAGTCGAAGCAACCTCAAAAGGTATATCCAGCTCCGTCATCAGGTAAAAGGCTATATGACCTATACCAACCGAAAAAGACTCGCTGTAAAGCATTCCGTTGCCGCAAACCACGCTGTACGTCGATGAAATATATCCGAAATCAAACAAAACCGCGCATTCGTCGCGTTTTTCCGGCTCAATCAGGTACATTGCCTCTGCACAATTCACAGGTATAAGATTTACGGAAGAAATCTCTTTAAATCTTCCGAACGCGTCCATAAGACAGCCAGTGAAAGATTCGTTACATTGATAAAAACAACATTTTCCCTGCAAGCTGTCACTTACAGCGCCTACGGGATCTATAACTTTACGCTTGTCCGATAATACATAATAAAGACAGCCGTGTCTTATTGTTATCCACTTTTCGCTATCCTTAGGGGTGCACAGTTCTATAAGAGTTCTGCAATCGGAAAGCGTAATTTTTTTAGCCGACTGAAAACTTAAAACCTTGTCCGTATTTACAAGCTTTAAAAATTCACCCGGCACGCCCACATAAAAACTCTTTATGCCGCTTGCCGCAGAAAGAGTGCTTTTTACCACGTCGCAAACTGCGGAAACAAAATTTTCCACGTCCAAAAGTTCGCCCTCGGCATACCCGTCATATGCACAGGTATATTTACTTTTAATTATAAAAGTGCCGTTTACGCCCCTTTCTCCGACCAATGCAGTCATTTCTGCCGAACGGATATCCAAAATTGCAACGCAGTTTGTGCGCATACGCATAAGCCCCATTCTATATTATATAATTTATTATATAATAACCTGTCGTTAAAAGTCAACCGAATAAATAAAAAAAGCGGTTTACAGCCGCTTTTTATTTTATTATCAATCGTTGGCGTCGTAAGTCGTAACTGTTTCCCCGTTCATATCGGAAAGCGCGT
>RYWC01000118.1 GCA_003979335.1 Clostridia bacterium | reverse complement strand
GGTATATATATACAGATTTTATCGTAATGCCCGAAGCTCTTTTTGCTTGTCCGGAAAATAGTTATCAATATAGTTCGTTACTCACGCATCTTAGACGTAATTTAACAGATTCGTTAGCGAATACTTCAATAGTTATGGGTTTGTGGCTTTATGATAACAATAAAAACTTATACAATGTTGCCTTGAGTTATTCTAAAAAAGAAGAACATATTCGATACAAGCAGTTAAGAATGCCTTTTGCGGAATTTCTTCCAAATTCAACCATATTAGGCTATTTTAATTTTTTTCGGCAAATGGTTGTTTATCCTTTATCTACAAAAAGTAATCCAACTGAAATACTCTGCGTAAATCAAAAAACATTTTCGCCACTGATTTGTTATGAATCAATTTGTCTTGATTTTTTATGTAAATTGATTAAAAATGGGGCTCAATTTCTTACAGTTTCAGCCAGTAATTCATCACTAAACAGTATGCATATGGAAAAAACCGTAAATAATATCCTACGAGCATCTGCTATAACGCTGAGACGGGACATTATTCGATCTGTTGATAATGGTATTCCCTGTTTTATAAAAGAAAATGGTGATATTTACCGCATACCTGTTAATACTGCACATTATGCTATCAGAACTGTTGGTATAAATGATAAGATATCATTTTATGTGAATAATTCAAAACTGATTTCGAACATTTATTTGTTAGGTTTACTAATTTTTATTGTCTTCTTTATTATAAAAGATCGAATTTGAATCGTTTATCCAACATATATAGTTCGATCATCATGGTTCTATGCTTTTATTTGGCGACAGTTTGTTAGTGTGTCCTTTTTCATGAAAATTAACAGAAAATCGCCAAACCGCAAGACGTTTCTGCAACCCATCTCTTATTTCTTATTTAGGAGAATCTATATATATGAAAATCAAATACATGTTTAGATGTACCAGGAATTGATAATTTCGATGGATTGGTCCTCATCTGTATAAGTAATTTCTGCCATTTTCCGTTCTGAAATCCTCGATGCAACACTAAAAAAGGAGGCGCGACTCGGGAGCGCCGCAACGGCCCCGCAGGGCGAGCGTTTTTGTCGGACAAACGGTAGGTTGTCGGACAAAAACACAGCTCGCTACCGTCGGGCGACGGTATGGATCGGATACAAAACAATCCCCCGAAAATCATCAAAATCGGCTTTCCGAAATCAAGGGGTTTCTCCCCGTCGATGGTTGCCGCTGCGTGGCGACGTGGCAGAGCGATGCGGGTCGTGTACCGTCGTGAGGGCGGGCTGTGCTCCGGGTGCAATATTACGACGATTCCGGGAGGAGCAAAAGCCCGCCGAACGGCCATAGACGGCCCGGAGCGGACATGGATTACAGCGGGTTGAAATGGGGCCTATCTTGCGGCATGCAAACCGACAGACCGATATTTCAATCGGCGTTCATGCGAACCTATGCGGATGCAAAGAATAGTTTGTTGGTATATGTAAACCAACGAATATATATACCGGCAAACCAATACACCGATAAATATCCAAACCTCCTGACCGATACACCAGCCAATACCCGAAGAAATATACCCGCGAATCCGTGAACCGACGAATGTATCCGTATGGAAACGGCGACGTAGACCGGTATAGCGATCAATCATTCATTAAACCTGTCTGTTATGGAATCGAACAACAAACAACCCAACGTGCCTGTGCGCATCGCCGTCTGCAACCAGAAGGGCGGTGTCGGCAAATCGACCTTCACGACACTGCTCGCCAGCCACCTGCACTATTCGCTGGGGCGTGACGTGCTGGTCGTGGACTGCGATTACCCGCAGTGGAGTATCCACGCCCAACGCGAACGGGAACTCGCGGCCGTGGAGCAGAGCGACTACTACAAGCTGATGATGGTGCGGCAGTTCCGGCAGACGGGCCGCAAAGTCTGGCCCGCAGTGCGGTGCATGCCCGCCGATGCCGAGACGGAGACGGCACGTTTTCTTAGCAGCGACGACTATCGGCCTGCTATCATTCTCTACGACCTGCCGGGCACGGTCAACGCCGAGGGCGTCATCGCCAGCCTCTCGTCGAAGTTTTATTAAAAGGCTTTTTTTAGCTTTTTGATTTCATAAGGCAATAGCCCAAGCCTTAATAAATTATCTTTGGGCATTTTGTTAATATGCACAATCAGCATTTCTGGGCTTTGATCTTGAGGTAAAATGCGTTTCAATTTGTTAATAGCTGAATATGGAATATCATACTCCAGTAGTGCAGCCAAGTTCGAGGGTAGAAATTTATGTTCAAGGCTGGTCGCGAAAAAAGAATAGTTCCCGAAAGGCAGGTTATGCTTTTTGAAAACATATTCTTGCAGCTCAGAAACAACGGATAACCATTTCGGTAACTTATAATCAAACCAATGTCGAGCTACATTCAGAACAAAAAAGGAACGGTCATCAATCCGTTCTTGTTCATTAGTTATTTTTTCTATCCAAAAAGCATCATTTGCCATGTGGCGTATCATGGCAGGAATAGATTGCAAATCGGCATATTGTTTAGTTAAAACACTCAATTGAGCAGCACTTTTAACGTCTGCTTTATTTTCTCCTGATTTTAGCAAATATTTCCAACACAACTCAATCACACATTTAAGGTGTGGATAATCTGGATATGATTTCCAATTCAATAGTTGCTGCCAAGAGTCTAAATTATTTTCAATTTCTTCTACAATTTTTATCTGTCCCTCAATGTTGATATTGGAATTTTTCTTGACTACTTCTTGAAGATCGACTGGTAAATCATTAAATTCTTTCAGTCGCTCTTTCGATTTGCCTTCCAATTCTTTTTCTTCCAATGAAACCAAGATTTCAAGCGGTGCATTGTCTTGATTAAAAAGCGGAATATCGACAAATAAATCCATTTGATCGGGCTGCTTCTCAAAGCGATAAACATTACCGATGAAATGTTGTTTCATCCGTCCCGACCGACCTGCTATATTTTTATAGTCAAAAAAATCAATACGTTTTTTGCCTTTATCCTTATCATAGAGAATGACATTTTTTGCAGAAGTATTTACACCCTCGATGAGGGTTGATGTGCAAAAAAG